>DATFGN010000089.1:0-12373 GCA_035249405.1 Gemmatimonadales bacterium | reverse complement strand
GACAGCCGAGCGGTGCCGTCGCTCATCACCACGACGTGATCCTCGCGTCCCGCGATGCCCCCGCTGCGGTGGTACTCGATCAACGTGGTCGCCTGGGAAGTCATCTTGGCGCATCCTGCCGTGGAGAGGCCGACCGCCTGTAGCGCGAGGAGGAGACTGCGAATCAGGCCGGCTGCCATCGGGTGGTCGCAACCAGCTCTGTAACGATGTCGAGCGCTGTCTTCCCGGCCGCCTCGGCAGCAAACCCGATCACCAACCGGTGCGTCAGCACCAGCGGCGCCACCCGCTTGAGATCGTCGTAGTCGGGCATCGGCCGGCCGTCCAGCGCCGCCTGGGCCTTGGCGCCCAACACCAGATACTGCGACGCGCGCGGGCCCGCGCCCCACGAGACGTACTCCTTCACGAACGCCGGCGCCGAGGGGTCGTCGGGACGGGTGCGGCGCACCAGGGCCACGGCCGCGGACACGAGCGCCGGCGGCGCCGGGATGCGGCGCACCAGATGCTGCAACGCCAGCACGTCCTCGGCGGTCAGGACGGGCTCGATCGCGACCGAGCTGTCGGTCGTGGTCGCCGCGACGATGGCTTCCTCTTCCTCGTGCGAGGGATAGCCGACCCGCAGCTCGAACATGAACCGGTCCAGCTGCGCCTCGGGCAGGGGATAGGTCCCTTCCTGCTCGATCGGGTTCTGGGTCGCGAGCACGAAGAACGGCGCCGGCAGCGAGTGCGTCTGTCCCGCGGCCGTCACCTGGTGCTCCTGCATCGCCTGCAACAGCGCGGCCTGCGTCTTGGGCGGCGTGCGGTTGACCTCGTCCGCCAGCACGATGTTGGCGAACACCGGCCCGCGCACGAACCGGAACGAGCGTTTGCCGGTACCGGTGTCTTCCTCGATGATCTCGGTGCCGGTGATATCCGACGGCATCAGGTCCGGGGTGAACTGGATGCGGGTGAACTTGAGGTCCAGCGCCTCGGAAACGGTCTGCACCATCAGCGTCTTGGCGAGCCCGGGGACGCCGACCAACAGCGCGTGCCCCCCCGAGAACACGGCGGTGAGGATCCCGTCCACCACGTCGCGCTGCCCCACAATGCGCTGCCGCACCTGATCCAGGAGGGCACGGCGGGCCGATCCGAGCCGCTCCAACAGCTCGATATCGCCCTGCACGGGCGTCCGGGGACGGGGGGTCGTGGTCATGGGAGTCGGAACAATATCACATCGTACTCCCAAGTGCCACAAAAGGTTGCACCGTTAGGGCTTTGCTTGCGAAAAATTTCACAAGCGCATACTTTTCGCGCGGCGCGATGCCCACCGACGACGAAAACAAGACCGCTCAAGGCTACGGCCAGGGCTACGAATACGTCGCCGTGGGGTTCACGTTCGCCTTTGCCATCCTGGCCTTCGGGGCCCTGGGGTGGCTGGTGGACGGCTGGTTGCACACGCGGCCGCTGTTCGCCATCGTCGGCGCATTCGCGGGCGGCTTCGGCGGCTTCATGAACATCTATTATCGCGTCAAGCGCGATACCGAAGCTCGGAAGAAATGAGGTTTTCCCTCCCGCTGCTGCTCGTCGGCCTGGCCCTCGTGGCGGTCGCGAGCGGGATCGGCGGGAAGGGAGCCATGATTGGCGGTGGCGCGGCGCTGCTCGCCCAGCTGGCGGCGGTGGCGCTGCTGCGGCCGGGAATGGATGCCCCGCAACGCTCGTTCCTGGCGCGCTGGTACGGAGGGATGGCCATCCGCACCTTCACCCTGGCCGGCGTGGTCGCGGCGGCGATCACCCATCCCGATGAGTTGCCGCCGCTGGCGATGACGCTCGGGTTTCTCGGTGTCCTGTTGCCGCTCCTGTTCCTGGAGACTTGGTTCTTGAAATGATGCAGGAACCCGATATCGGCGCGATGATCTTCCATCACACGAGCGACAGCCATGTGATCGAATGGCCGTTCGGGTTCGAGACGCATCTCGTCAGCGAGTGGTATCCGTTCGGCCCGGGTCTCAACATGGCCCCGACCAAGCACCTCGTGTTCATGATCATCGCGTCCGTGCTCGTGCTCGCGTCGATCCTGTACGCCGGCCGCCAGGTGCAGCGACGCCACCGCGAGGGCAAGCCGCCGCGCGGCTTCGGGGGCGCCTTCGAGGCGATCGCGCTGTTCGTCCGCAACGACGTCGCCATCGCCAACATCGGCCACAACGGCGCCCGCTTCGCGCCCTATATCCTGACGCTGTTTTTCTTCATCCTGTATTGCAACCTGCTCGGGCTGATCCCCTACGGCTCCACGCCGACCGGCAACCTGGCGGTCACCGGCGCCCTCGCGCTGCTCGCGTTCGTGGTCATCGAGGTGTCGGGGCTCACCACGCTCGGCCCGAAGAACTACTTGAAGACCATCGTGTTCGTTCCGCCCGGGATGACGGGATTCGGCGCGGTGATGATGGCGTTGATCATGACGCCGATCGAGATCATCGGCAAACTGGTGAAGCCGTTCGCCCTGTGCTTGCGGTTGTTCGCCAACATGACCGCCGGCCACTTCGTGATCCTGGCGCTGCTCGGCCTCATCTTCATCTTTGCGACGGCGGGTCCGGCGATCCTCGGCTTCGTCACCGTCGGCGCGGTCGGCTTCACGCTGTTCATGATGCTGCTCGAGCTGCTGGTGGCGTTCCTGCAGGCCTACATTTTCGCGCTGTTGACGTCGGTGTTCATCGGGATGATGCAACACGCGCATTGATGCGCACCCCCTTCTAGAGGACGAGCCATGCCCGACCTGTTGATGTTGCTCCAGGCTCAAAGCGACGTGGTCGTCGCGGCCAAGAACACGAACGCCCTGCTCGGCGCCGGCATCGGCATCGGGCTCGCCGCCATCGGCGTCGGCATCGGCATTGGCCAGATCGGCGGCCGCGCCGTCGAGGCGATCGCGCGCCAGCCGCAGGCGTCCGGCGACATCCGTGGCGCCATGATTCTGACCGCGGCGCTGGTCGAAGGCGCTGGGCTCGCGGCCCTGGTGTTCGCCCTGCTCTTCAAGCTGCTGAAGTGACCGCGCTGCTCGTGTTGCAGGAGGCCGCGGCCGAAGCGGCCCACGAGGTCACCCCGTTCAGCATCAACCCGGGGCTGATGATCTGGACGCTCGTGGTGTTCGGCATCCTGATGGGGCTCCTGTGGAAGTTCGGCTGGCCGGCGCTGCTCAAGACGGTCGAGGAGCGCGAAGCCCGCATCGCCAAGCAGCTGGCGGACGCCGAGCGCGCCAACACCGAGGCGGCCAAGCTGCTGGAGCAGCACAAGGCCGCGCTGACACAGGCGCGTGCGGAAGCCCAGGAGATCGTGGCCACCGCCAAGAACGTGGCGCAGAAGGAGCGCGAGCAGCTGCTCGCCCGGTCGCGCGAAGAGCAGGAGCAGCTGCTCGAGCGGGCGCGCCGCGACATCGAAGCCGAGAAGGAAAAGGCGATCCTCGCGCTGCGCCGTGAGGCGGTCGACCTGTCGATCGCCGCGGCCACGAAGCTGGTGGGGTCCAACCTCGATACCGACGCCAATCGCCGCCTGGTGCTCGACTACCTGGCGACGCTCGAGACGAAGCATTGAAGAGCACCACCGTCGCCAAGAATTACGCCGAGGCGCTGCTGACTGCGGCCGGGACCGGGGGAAGGGTGGAGCTGTTCGGGCGCCTCATGGACGCGGTGGCCGGCGCGGTGACCGATACGACCATCGCCGTCGTCCTGGAGTCGCCCCGCGTCGCCAAGCCGGTCAAAGCCAAGCTCCTGGCCGAGGCCCTGGAGGGGGCGGCGCCGGTCGAGTTCGTCCGCTTCCTGCAGGCCGTGATACGGCGCGGGCGGCAGGGACTGCTGGGCGAGATCGCCCAGCAGTATCAGAGCCTGGTGGACGCCAAGGAGAACCGGGTCCATGCCGGGGTGACGCTGACCGCGGCTCCCGACGATCAACTGCAGCAACAGATCGTGGACCGGCTCACGAAGGTGCTGAGAAAGGAAGTCCGGGCGCATTTCCGCTCCGACGACGGCATTCTGGGCGGGGTCATCGTCCGGGTCGGCGATCGCGTGTATGACGGCTCGCTCAAACGTCGCCTGAGTCTGCTCAAGCGGCGCATGCTCACGGGAGAGTAGGCGCTCCAGCTGATTCTCCTCGTCCCCCTCGCGGCGGTAGTGCTCCAGGCCCGCGCAGTGATGCCGGCCGGCGCGGAGCGCGTCAGTCGCGCCGCGATCACCGCGGCGATGCAGCAGGAGCAGGGCTATAACCGTCGCGTCACCACCAATCAATCACGGTTACAGACCCGGGTGCTGCTGCGCCTGGCCCGCGCGGCCCGCGTCGCGCGCCCCGAGGGCGTGGTGCTGTTCATCGACCACGAGGACTGGTTCCGGGGCTACCTGGACGCGCTCGAGCTGCAAGCCGACGAGGCTCCGCTGTCGGTGCGGCTCACGTATGAGCATCAGTACGACATTCTCGTGAACGCGCACGCCGGGGCCGTGGTGGAGCGCGTGCGCAGCGGTCAGACGCCGCTCCTGGCGCTGAATGTCGTCTGGCGCTCCCGGATTGGGCCGGACGGCTACCACTACCGCGATACGCTGTCCCGCCCCGTGGTCGAGGTGACCTACCAGCGGACCGTCTCGTATCACCTGCTCGACTACGGGGACGTCGTGTTTCAGGACCAGTTCGGTGGTGTCACGGGGCGGCCGGCGACCGGCGCCTTGAGCCTGCTGTTCCGTCTCATCGGTCAGGCGCGCGTGCTGTGGTCGCGGTCGGCGGTCGCTGCGGACGGATGGCAGGTCATCGTGGGGAAGGGACGCAAAGGTCCGTTTGCCCGGACGGTTACGGTGACGGTGCAGCCGGACGGCGTGGCTGAGGTCGGCGTCCCCGACGGGCGAGCGGATCTGGCCGCCCTGGAGCGCCGGCTCCGGGAGTCGTTCGACCTCAGCTACCGTCCGTGGAAGCGGGACTTCCTAGTACAGCAGATACCGGATCGCCAAACCCACCAGTAGCGCCAGCAGCAGCGATGTGAGCGTGCCGATGAGCACGTACTCGGCGAAATCCCGGTCGTCCATGGCGCGGAAACGGGCCAGGGCCTTCGCGGCGAGGATCAGCCCCAACGCGCTGAACTGATTCGTGAGGACGAGCGTCAGGGCGAGCGCCCGTTCCAGCACCCCGATCACGAGTCCCCGCGACAGCTCGACCGCCGGCACCGTGATGGCGGTCTTGCCGGCGCGCGGCGCATCGGTCACCGGCACGAGATCGAGGACGCGGCGCACCAGCACGGCGCCTCCGGCGCACGTGTACCAGTACGCCGCGCCGAGCAGCAGCCAGCGACCCCACACATATCCGGCCGACGTTGGATACACGAGCCGGCGGGCCAAATACGCCGCGGCGACGGCCGCGACCAGCGCCCCCGCCTCGTAGAGCAGCGCGCGGACCGGCGTAGTCCATCCGGGCCGGCGCCACGGGGCGAAGCCGGCGGCGACGGCGAAGGCGAGCAGGAGTGCGGCCGAGACGGGATTCATGAGCTGAGCAGGTCCTGGAACACCTTATCACCGGTGGCGACGAGCGGCCAGCCCATGCGACGGCGCAGGTGCGAAATGGAGCTGGGACTGGCGCGCAGCAACCGGGACAGCGCATCGAGCTTCGCGTCCGGGTGCGCACGTTGGGTGGCGGCGAGCGCGCGCTGGCGCGCGGTCCAGCCCCGGTACAACGCGGCGTAGTAGGCCGCGCACCCCGACAGCGCCGGGTCGAACCCGGCCAGGGCGAGGACGAGTCCCTGCTGTTTCGCGGTCTCCAGCGCTGCGCGCGCCGCGTGGAAGCAGGGACCGTCCAGCTCCGGGGCGGCGGCGCCCGGGCGCAGCGGAGTGGACAGCGCCCCCCGCCCGCAGGCGACGATCCATTCGGCCGCCGGGAAGCGGGCGCGCAGGGCGTGACTGACCACCCACACCGGGGTGGCGTTTGCGAACAGCCCCTGCAGCTCGTCGCCCAGCGTCACGGCGAAGCGCGCCGCAAGCTGTTTGCGATAGCGCGCGTTGAACTCGCGAGCCGTGGCGCTCAGGTCCGCCTGCAGCGCCGCCCGCTGCCGCGTCCCCAAGTGGCGGGACGCGCGGACGTCGGCGATGAAGGCGACATAGTCGGTTGTCATATAACGTCAAATATGCTCTATTTGACGTTATACGTCAATTAGCTATCAATTGACGTTATTTGTCAACTGTCCAAGCGCGTAGTGGAGCCCCAGCCCCACCTCGGTCCGCCATGTCAGGCGGCGCTCGTATTCCGGCGGCAGCTCGCCCGGCCGGAACAGCGACCCCGTGAGACCGCCGCCGACGCGCACTTCGAGCGACATGCGCTCGAGCACGGGAAACTCCCCGGCGACCCCACCGATGCCACCGAGTACGCCGCGCGTGCCCTGGTCGCGGATCATCCAGATGCCGAAGACCGGACCCACATAGGCGTGCACCGACGCGCCGACCCGGGTGCGCAGCAGGCGCACCCGAACCTCCGGCGCGGCTTCGACGGTCGTAATCTCGCCGGGCAGCCCCACGAACAGATCCTCACCGTCGAGCACGATGGCCGATCGGGAATAGCGGATCCCGAGGCCAAGGGCGACGCGGCCGAGGCGCCGGTCCAGTCGCACCGTCGCGGCCGGCGTATTCCCCGGGAGAAACGACGACTGGGTTCCGCCCGTGCTCGTGTCGTAGGAGGTCCCGCCGAAGCCGTTCCGCTGCACGGTGACGGTCACGCCCCATTGGGCCCGCACCGGAGCCGACAGGCCGACGACGCAGCCGGCGGCGACCACGAAGCCACGCAAGAGGTGGATCATCTAGCGCATCTCCAGTTTGAGCCAGCCCGTGGTGATGTTGTTCTGCCCCTTCACGATCCAGTTGAATCCCGAATAGAACGCACCGATGACCTGGTCCTCCACGGCGGTGCCGATCAAGTCATCGTTGGTCTTGATGACCGAAGCGACCATGGTGAAGAAGTTACGCAGCATCTTGGCGGCCTTGAAATACTTGATGACGATCGTCGTATCGCGACCGCCCGTCCGTTTGGTATAGATGCTGTCGACCAGCCGCAGCAACCGGTTGAGGTCGTCCTTGTTCGTGATGATCTTGCATGGCGTGTCATCGTCCTCGACCGCGAACACGCGGACGCTCTGTCCCGGATGGGCCGCCTTGTAGTCATCCAGTTGCCGCTGGCTGAACAGCAACACCGAGCCACTCCAGTCGCGCTCGTTTTGATCGAACGCATAGGGCCCCCCGGCGTCGGCGCCGGCACACTGATAGTCGGTCAACGAGTCCGTCGTCCCCGCCTGCCCCAGGACGTGCAGCTCATATTCGGGCTTCCCCTTGAACCAACTCTCAAATTCGTCCTCAAAATGGGCCTTGGTGAGGAATAGCCCGACCGGCGACCCCGGGTTGCCGCCCCCGCCCGATCCGCAATCGCTGCAGACGGCCCGAGCAGGAGGGGCGTCGAAATCGGTTTCGACCGGCACCAGCACAATCACGGGTGTCGCCGGTGGCGCGGTGGAACTGAGCAGCGTACGGCGACCGTCCGGCGAGAACGCCACCGGCGACTCCCGATCGCCAATAGCGGTGGCGACGAGCACGTTCGCGTCGCCAGTCCATGCGGTCCGGTGGCCGGGCACCGGCATGTAGACCTCGAGTGGCACGGCGCCCGCCGCCTCCCGGCTGACGTCGTCTTCCGTGATAGCGTTCTCGCGGGCGAGGTCGCGCAGCGCCCGGCGGCCGCGTGCCGAGAGAAAGCCTTGCAGCTGGATCTTTTGCTCGGGGAACGGCGACGAATCGAGCTGGGCTCTTACGTACGTACGAAACGCCGGGTTCTGCAGGGCGCGAGCGAACAGGCGCGCCAGTCGCTCCGGCCGTTGGGGTGATGGAGCGGCCGCCGCGGAAGGCGGGGCCGCCGGGCCGGCCGGTGCCGTGGTCGCGGACCTCGAGCGATCAGAGCAGGCGAGCGTGGCGACCGCCAGGCCCAGGAACAGCGTGGCGCGAGTGTGAGACATCGGTGAACTCCTGTTGAGGGGCCCACAACCTGGTGGTCCAGCCCGCTCGGAGTGTCGTCCGAATCACGCCGCTGTCGGCAGAAACGCGCCGCCCCCGCCGAGCACGCCGCGTCTCCCCGCGGCCCCGAGCCCGATGTAGCTTCCTCGTCCCATGTTGTTTCTGGTTGCGCTGCTCGCCGCGAGCGACACCACCTCGTACTGGCAGCAGCAGGTCGCCTACCGCATCACCGCCTCGCTCAACGAGTCCACCGGGGTGCTCACGGGACACGAGCGCATCGTGTACGTGAACCGCTCGCCGGACGTGCTGCGTGACTTCTACGTGCACAGCTACTTGAACGCGTTCCGCCCCGGCTCGCGCTGGGCGGCCGTCGATTCCGCCGAAGGCCGGGTGCGCTTTCAACACCTGAGCGATCCCGACTACGCCTTCGAGCGCATCACGGCCGCGACCGTGATGGGCCAGGCGTTGCGACCTGACTATCCCTATGCCCCCGATTCCACCATTGCCCATTGGACGCTGCCGCAGGCACTCCCACCCGGCGATTCCCTGGTGGTCGAGATCGAATGGCAGGCCCGCCCTTCGACGCTACCGCGTCGCCAGGGCCGCCGAGGGCGGCGCTTCGATTTCGCCCAGTGGTATCCCAAGGTCGTGGTGTACGACCGCTATGGCTGGGAAGACCACCCGCTCTATCCGGCGGGCGAGTTCTACGGCGAGTTCGCCACCTACGACGTGACGCTCGATGTGCCCGAGGATCAGGTGATCGGCTCGACCGGCGTCCCTGTCTGCGGCGATCCGGGCTGGGAGCGCGCCCGGGCGGTGCCCGGCAGCGCCATCGACTACCAGCGCGACGCCTACGGCGTGGTGCCCAACGAGTGCCCAGCGGCGGCCCCCGGCCGCAAGACGGTGCGGTTCCGCGCCGAGCAGGTGCACCACTTTGCATTCTCGCTCAACCCGGAGTACCGCTACGAGGAAGGCCGCTATGGCCACGTCGTGGTGCGCGTGCTGTACCAGCCGCAGGACACCGTCACGTGGGGACGCGGGCTCGCCGTGCAGCGCACCGAAACCGCGCTCGCCTGGCTCGATTCCCTGTTCGGTCCGTTCGCCTGGCCCCAGCTCACCAACGTGCACCGCATCGAAGGGGGCGGCACCGAATTCCCCATGATGGTGATGGACGGCAGCGCCGGCCTCGGCCTCATCCTGCACGAAGTGGGGCACAACTACACCATGGGCGTCCTTGCCAACAACGAGTGGCGCGAAGGATTTCTCGACGAGGGATTCACGAGCTTCCAGACGTCCTGGTTCGCGGAAACGCATGGCGGCGAGTCGGAATACCCCGACCTCGAAGCGAACATCGTGTTCGACGATCTGGACCGCTGGAGCGAGCCGGTCTCGATGATCAGCGAGCGCTACCGGGATTTCTTTCTCTATAACGAGATGATCTACGACAAGGCGCAGTTGTTCTACGAGCAGCTGCGCTACGTGGTGGGCGACGAGACGATGCGCCGCATCTTGCGCACCTACTACGCCCGCTGGAAGCTGAAGCATGTCAACGAAGCCGCGTTCCGGGAGGTGTGCGAGGAAGTCTCGGGGCAGGACCTCGGCTGGCTGTTCGGCCAGTGGCTGCACGGCACCCCGCTCATCGATTATGAGCTGCAAGAAGTGAAACGGCGCCGGTTGGACGGAGGCCGTTGGGAAGTCACCGTGACGATTCGCCGCAAGGGCGACGGGTGGATGCCGGTCGAGATCGGCGACCGCTCGCACATCTATGCGCGCGCGACGGGACAACCCGAGATCGAGCGGGTCACCTTCGTCACCGACTCGGCGCCGGGCCGGCTGATGCTCGACCCGCGCGTCCGCGCACACGACTGGAACATGTTGAACAATGCACAGCCACGCGGGCTCGGCAGTCGGCGCCTGATCGCTTTGCGTTTGGACAACCCGACCCGGGACGTGGTGCGACGCGACCGGATTGCGCAGGGTCTGATGCCCGTGGCCTGGTCCAACGACGCCGGCGGCGTGACCCTCGGCCTGCGCAGCCGGTCGAACTACCTCGGTCGCTTCGAACGTGGCCTGATCGTGTTTTCGCGCGCCATCGAGCGGGACTCCATGATTCCCGGCGGCATCTACGTCCGGTGGCAGAATCCGGTCGCTCATCTCGCCCCGCGCACGACCACGACGGTCGCGGCGTGGGCGGTGGAGGGTCGCGCCGGCGCGCTGCTCTCCTGGGATCGGTCGCTGCGCAAGCGCTGGGTGGATCGCGCCGACCAGCACGTGGGTCTCGAGGTCCTGTGGATGGCCACGACCAACGTACGCTGGCTCGATCCGGCACTCTGGGACGACGCGGGCAGTGTGGAAGCAGAGCCGTGGTTCGGCGCGACGTGGTCCATGGGCAGGACGTCACTCGAGGCCCGCCTCGGCAGTCGCGTCGGAGTCGTGTACCGGTATCCGGGCCCAGGCATCGAGTCGACGCAGCGGTATGACGTGGAAGGGTTCTGGCGTCCGACGGCATGGGTCGCCCTGCGGCGACCGTTGGGTGGCGGTGTCACCCTGGCGGCTCGCTGGTATTTGGGCGCCTACCACGCTCACAGCTTCCCGCCCCGGCAGCGGCGCATCGGCATTGGTGGCGCCGATCCGTACACGACGTTCACCAATCCGTTGCTGCGCAGCCGTGGCGCGCTGTTCGTCCGCCCCGATTTCCACTATCACGCGCCGGGCGACGCCAACTTGCGTGCGTTCTCGCCGGCGCTAGGGGGACGGTCGGCTGCCAGCATGAACGTCGAGCTGGCCAAGCGGCTGTTCAGCCGGCGGACCGGCTTGGTGCGCGAGCTGGCCATCCTTGGCTTTGCCGACGCTGGAAGCGTGGACACGCTCGCGGTGCCCACAACCGGGGGCCGTAGATGGACGAACCTGTACGATGCCGGGGTCGGTCTGGTCGCCACCCAAGCAATTGGGGATTTGACTTGGACGACGCGTTTCGAGCTGCCGTTCGTGGTTAATCGCTGGGACTTCGCTGCCGATCGGGCTGGGTCGAACGATGGTCGGGTTCGATTCCGGTGGCAGGTATCGCTGGCGCCGAGCTTCTGATGGCGGACAACGAGGACCGGCGCGGGTTCTTTCGGGAAACCCTGGGGCGTCTGGGGCGCGAAGTCGCGCGCCGCGCCGAAGAGCGGGTGGTCCAGCGGCGCTGGTTCCGCCCGCCCGGCGCCGTGGCCGAGGTGGCGTTTCTCGCGGCGTGCACCCGGTGCGGCGATTGCATCGACGTGTGCCCGCCGCACGCCATCCAGAAGGCGCCGGCCGGGGCCGGGCTCGCCGCCGGGACGCCCATGCTCGAGCCGGATCGGATCGCCTGCGTGGCCTGCGACGACATGCCGTGCGCGCGGGCCTGCGAGACCGGGGCGCTGGTGCTGCCGCCGGACGGCTGGGCCCAAGTGCGGCTCGGGGTGCTGTCGCTCAACGTCGATCGCTGCATCACTTTTCAGGGGGCGAGCTGCGGGGTGTGTGCCCGGGCGTGTCCCATCGGCGAGCGGGCGTTGGCGATGGACAAGCGCGGGCATCCGGTCCTCAAGCCGGAGGGGTGCGTGGGCTGCGGCGTGTGCGTGACGGCGTGCGTGACCATCCCGTCGTCCCTGGCGCTGGCGCCAATGCGGAGGGAATTGTGAGCGAAATTCCGTATCGAGTGAAAAAGCCCTGGGGCTACGAGCTGATCTGGGCGCACACGGACCGCTACGTGGGCAAGATCCTGCACGTGGAGGCCGGACAGGTGCTCAGCCTCCAGTATCACAACGTCAAGGACGAATCGATCTACGTGCTCACGGGGGAGATCATCCTGCGCCTCAAGCAGGGGGAGACGATGATCGAGCGGCGCGTGGCGCAGGGGGAAGCGTTCCATATTCATCCCAAGCTCGTCCATCAGTTCGAGGCGGTGGTCACGAGCGACCTGCTCGAGGCCTCGACCCCCGAGCTCGACGACGTGGTGCGCATCAAGGACCGCTACGGGAGAGTGCCATGAAGGTGATCGTTCCGCTCGCCGGCAAAGGGACGCGCTTGCTGCCGTTGACCAAGCGGGTGCCGAAGCCGCTGGTGCACGTCGCCGGCCGGCCCGTCATGGACTATGTGATGGACACCGTGGCCGGGTTCGACGTCGAGGAGCTGCTTGTCATCACCGGCCATTTGAAGCACGACGTGGAGCGCTACATCACGACGCACTACGGCGTGCCGGCACGGTTCGTGGAGCAGCAGACGCTCGACGGCACGGCGGGCGCGATCAATCTGGCGCGGCCGTGGGTCGATGGACCCGTGATGATCATCTTCGTCGACACGTTGTTCGACGCCGACCTGAGCCTGATCCGCACCAGCGACGCCGACGGGATCCTGTGGGCGAAGGAGGTCGA
>DATFGN010000088.1:0-2796 GCA_035249405.1 Gemmatimonadales bacterium | reverse complement strand
CGGTCGTCGCGATGTCTTCCAGGCGATCGTGGCGCACGACCAAGGTCGCGACGCCCAGCGCGGCGAGTTGGCGCGCGGCCGTTTCGGTGTGCGGCGACTGATACAGCACGACGAGATCGGGTGTCCGCGCCGCGATCGCTTCCACGTTGGGATTGAGCCCGTCGCCGACGGTCGGCACGGCCAGGGCGGCCGGCGGATACTTGCAGTAGGTCGTGCGCCCCACCACCTGCGCACCGGCGCCCAGCGCGAACAACAGCTCGGTGATCGAGGGGGCGAGCGAGACGACGCGCCGCGCCGGCGCGGACGGCACCCGGGCCGACGGCTGCCCGCAGGCACCCACGAGAACCGCGCACAACAGCCAGAGGCGCAAATTGAAGAACCCACCCCCGTCGGAACGGAGATGGGTGAGCGTGTGCGCCTCAGTGCGCAACGCCACCATCCCTCCCGCGAGGGAATTGCAGGTGGCGCGAACGAGAAGGTCTCCTGGCTTCGGGCTCGATCGGCCAGGCCTTCCCGGTTTCCCAGTGGCGGTGGCCGCGACAACAACCCGTTACAGTGGCGGGGCCGCGCCGGACTTACACCGGCTTCCGTGGATCCCCGTTCGCGTATGTCTGGATGAGTGTAGTGCGGGGTGTTGCTCTGCGCAAGACATCAGACATCGGACATCAGCAAGAAATTACCGATGTCAGACGTCTGACGTCTGAGGTCTTTTTTTCAATGCCACCCACAATCCAAACCCGAGCGCCGCCGCAACCGCGACCACCAGGAACGGCAGCACGCGCTCGGCGCGAATGGGCGCCTTGGGAAAGGCGATGCGCACCGGCGCGCCGGCGGGGAGCGACTCGGTGCGGTAGCGCATGAAGAAGCGCCGTTCGATCGGTTGCACACCGCCCCCCCGCAGTCCGGGCGCGGTCGCCTGCGCCAGCGTGTCCTCGAGCAGCAGATCGAGCTCGACCGTGGGCTGATCGATCGGCAAGGCCAGTGCTTCCACCGACGCCGGCAATGTGTAGGCGTAGGACAGCTGGTGGAATCCGCCGGGCTGCAGCGGACCGAACAACCGGACCTGGTCGCCCCGGCGCGCCACTGCGTCCGACGAAAAATCTCCCGACTGCACCTCGAACTGCATCGCCGCGGCCGGAATCGCCCCGGCCCACACCGGCCGCAGCGTATCGGGCGCAATGCGCGTGGTGAATCCCGGGTTGACGAGCTCCAGGAGCTCCAGCACATCGCGCGAGCCGTCGTCCTTGGGGTGCGCGATGGTGACCAGGCGCCGTTGCAGGATGAGCGGCGGACCGGTCGTGCTGGTGTCGTAGACCACCAGGGGATCTGCGGTAATGCCGCGCCCGGGCACGGGATGAAGCGGTTGCGAGAAGTAGGCGAGCCCTGCGTACATCGAGCTGACGACGTAGATGGCTTCGCTGTCCACGGCCGGCACCCGGATGCGCCACCGCCCGGCGGCATCGGTGCGCACCGAATCGATCGGGCCACCCTCCTGCATCGTGACCCGGTGCAGCACGACCCAGCGGCCCGCAAGCGGCGCCCCTCCCCCGCGCGGGGCCCCGCGGCGCAGCACGCCGGACAGAGACGTGCCCGTGCCTTGAGCCGCCACGCGCGCGCCGCTCCCACTCAATCCTCCGGCCAGGAGGATCAGCAGGGCGAGCGCGCTACGGGGTGAACTTACCGAAGTCCTCAGGATCGAGATTCTGGAGGTAGTTCTTGAGTGCGTCGGCGTCGAGCGACTGCGGTCCGGTCTCGGTACTGGTCAGCTCGGTGGTGTCGATGGTGGTGTTCTCGAGCAGCTCGTCGCTCGTGAAGATGGGCGCCTTGAGGCGCAGCGCCACGGCGATCGAGTCGGACGGGCGGGCGTCGATGTTGATCACCGCGTCGCCCCGGTAGATGTGCAGCTCGGCGTAATACGTGTTGTCCTTCACCTGCGAGATGATCACCTTGCGCAGGTCGGCGCCCAGTCCCACGATCACCTGCTTCAGGAGATCATGGGTGAGCGGACGCGCGAATTTCATTCCGGCCAGCTCCATCGCGATCGCACTGGCCTCGGCCGGCCCGATCCAGATCGGCAGCACCCGCTCGCCGTTCTGCTCCTGCAGGATCACGACCGGCGTGTTCGTCGTCCGGTCCAATCCCAGATGGGCCACCCGAACCTCGATCGTTGCCGCCATCAGGTACCCTGATCCCAGGACGCGAGGTAGCGCTCTTGCTCGGACGTCAGTACGTCGATCCCGACGCCCATGGCCGCGAGCTTCAGGCGCGCGATCTCCTTGTCGAGCTCGACGGGAATGCGATGCACGTCCTTGGCCAGGGACTTCGCCTGGCGCACCACATACTCGGCCGCCAGCGCCTGATTGGCGAACGACATGTCCATCACGCTCGCCGGATGCCCTTCGGCCGCCGCCAGGTTCACGAGCCGGCCCTCGGCCAGGACGAACAGGTGCTTGCCGTCGAGCACCCACTCCTCGACGAATTCGCGGACGCGCGTTGGACCCTTGGCGGCCTTCGCCAGATGATCCAGGTCGATTTCGACGTTGAAGTGACCCGAGTTCGCGATCACGGCCCCGTCCTTCATTTGGCGCATGTGCTCCAGGCGGACGACGTGCACGTTGCCGGTCAGGGTCACGAACAGGTCGCCCACGGGGGCGGCCTCCGCCATGGGCACCACCCGATACCCGTCCATCTGGGCCTCGAGCGCCCGCATCGGATCGATCTCGGTCACCAGCACGTTGGCGCCGGCGCCGCGCGCCCGGCTCGCGAACCCGCGGCCACACCAGCCGTACCCGGCCA
>DATFGN010000087.1:0-6085 GCA_035249405.1 Gemmatimonadales bacterium | reverse complement strand
ACGACACCTCGCCTACCTGCGCCGGACCGGCCTCGTCGCCGCGAGGCCAGAATTGCGATTCACCTACTATCGATTGAGGGAGCCGCGCGATGCCGTTCACCGGAACCTGATCGCGTGTGTGCGATCCTGTTTTGCGGGGATCGGGTCACTCGATCAAGAGCGTCGTTTCGCCGAGGGTAGAGTCGCTGAACGGACCTGAACCACCATGCGCTACGCCCTCATTTCCGACATTCACGCCAACCTTCCGGCGCTGCAAGCCGTCGTCGCACACATCCGCCAACGCGAGGTGGCCGCCATCTATCACCTTGGCGATCTGGTGGGTTACGCCCCATGGCCGAATGAGACCGTCGCCCTCCTGCGAGAGCTGCGCATCACCGGCGTCGCGGGCAACTATGATTCGACGGTCGCCGCCGACTACAAACATTGTGGCTGCAAGTACGAAGACCCGCATCAGGAAGAGCTGTCGCATGTGAGTTACGAATGGACGCGACGCAACGTCTCGGCTGCCACCAAGGAACTACTGGCGGGTCTCCCGTTTCGACTCGACCTCCGGCCCCTGGGCGGACATGCAACCGGGCCCAGAGTGATTCTCGTCCACGGTACACCGACGCTCAACACCCTCTACTGGACCGAGGACCGACCCGATTCTTTCTGCACCCAGATGGCGACGATCGCCGGAGCGAAGCCGGGCGACGTGCTCGCATTCGGGCACACGCACAAGCCGTGGCATCGCCAAGTCGAGGGCATTCACTTCGTCAATACGGGATCGGTGGGGCGGCCCAAGGACGGGGACTGGCGTGCCGGCTATGTGCTCCTCGACGTAGGTGGAGTCGACGCCCGAGTGGAATTCGTTCGCGTCGAGTATGACCTGCAGGCTGCCATGGCCGGCATTCGGGAGAGCGAACTGCCCGATGAGTTCGCCGAATTCCTGAAGAATGGTGGCAAAGCCGGGGCGTGATCGTTCAGGTGGATCTCCGGCGCCTGCTGGCCGAGGTACTCGGCACGTTTTTCCTCGTCTTGATCGGCGCGGGCGCCATTGTGGTGGACGGCTACAGCCGGGGTGCCGTCGGACACACGGGTATCGCACTCGCGTTCGCATTCGTCGTCACCGCCATGGTGTATGCCCTCGGCCACCTCTCTGGGGCCCACATCAACCCAGCGGTGACGATCGCGTTCTGGTTCGCCCGGCGCTTTCCGCGGCGTGATGTGATCCCCTATATCAGCGCCCAGTTACTGGGCGCGGTGGCGGCGTCGTGGGTGCTTCGGTCCGCCGTTGGCCCGGTGGCGCATCTCGGCGCTACGCTACCGTCGATTCAGGCCGGTGCGGCGTTCGCGATCGAGGCGCTGTTGTCGTTCGCGCTCATGTTCGTGATCATGGCCGTCGCCACAGACGATCGCGTCGCTGACGGGTTTGCGGGCATTGCCGTTGGACTCACCGTGGGATTCTGTGCATTGACCGGAGGTCCGCTGACGGGCGCGTCCATGAACCCGGCGCGATCGTTTGGGCCAGCGCTGGTCGGAGCTGTTTGGACCAGTCACTGGATCTACTGGGCGGCCCCCATCTTCGGCATGATGGCGGCCGCCCGCACGTATGAGTTTCTGCGGGGGGCCAACGCGCTCGGTGTCTCGCGACCCATCGATACGCAGAAAAGCAGATAGCGGAGCCGTGAAGGCCTCCGCTACCTGGCACCCAACCAACGACCGTGCACTTACGTTGGCGGGCACATCCTGGGATCAGCTCGCCTACAGCTTGTTGGCCAGACTGACCAATTTGAAACGATGGCCGCGCTCCACGATCAGGCCGAACAGGCGTTCCTGCACGACATCACCACCGGATTGACGCCGGTGGATCACGCAGGGCCCGACCACGGTGTTCTCACCTTCGCGGCTCGGTGTGGAGTCACATGAGTAGCCCACGTAACCGAGCGGATGACCGCCGCGCTCTTCGATCGCGTGGATCAAACCGCGGCGGCTGTTTTCCCGCAGCATGAACCACATCAGGCCAGGACTCAGGTCGTACGGCGGCCGGCCCTGCGGCGTGGTCGGATAGTACAGGTACGCAAATTCGGCCCGTGTGAGCGCCAGGGACTCGAGCGCCATTGTGTCGGCGCGCTCGAGTGCCCGTACGTACCGCTGCACCAGATCGTCGCGGCTGGCCGCGCCGCCGTTGAGCGCGACGGGCTCAACCAGACCGGTGCGAAACCGGCGCAGCTCTTCGTCACGCGACACGGCACTATCAACGTGTGCCGCGCGCTCCGCTCCGCGCCGGGCGGTGGCGTCGTGACCGCATGCCACGGCCACGACGCTCACCGTCACTCCCAGCAACCCGAGAAACCGTGTGCGCACGGGTGCTAGTTGATGGCGTAGTTGGTCCATCCCAGCCACCACTTCGCGCCGCTCGGATCCGCGGCACCGATAAACGTGGTGTTGGCCCAACTCCCGCCGAAGAACGCGCCGACCTTGGCGGCCGGGATGGTCATCGCCCCGGTCGTCGCCGGCGAGCTGACCTTCGGGGTCCAGTCGAGACCGCTCGGGTTCAGACTGATGCCGAGCAGGGTATCCGCCGCCACGTTGGCCGCGAAGGCCAGGTGGCTGTCGCTCGCGAACGTACTGGCCTGGCCGAACCCGGCACCGGTCGTGTCGTAGTTGAACCCGTTCTGCGCCAGCAACACGTTCACGATGTTGAGCGAGTCGTAGACTACGAGCAGCGAATCGGTCCAGGCATCGCGCACGTTGAGCGCGATCCCTTTCCAGCGCGCCATGATCCCGTTGGCAAAGAAGCCGCCGGTGCCGCGACGCAGGACCGCGCCGTTCCCATCGTTCGGGATGCCGGCCAGCTGTCCCGGCCCGATGAGGGTGAAGTTCGCGAACACGGGATTGGAATACGGAGTGCTGGCGCCGGTCGCGCTCAACGTGCAACCGGAAACGGCTGGATCGCAGCCGTCGCCCTCGAATGCCCGGGGGTCGCTCGAGAACACGCCCGCGCCGGAGCGCGGCACCAGGCGCTGCGACTGAAAGGCGATCAGGAACTGATTGCGGCCCTGGTAGCCCTCGGTCCAGTCGAAGTGGTCGTCGCCGGATTCATAGGAGACGAGGTAGCGGCCGTCCACGGCACCGCCCCACCACTCGAACGAGTCGTCGAGGCCCGCCATGGTTTGGATGTATTCGTACGTGGTCCCGCGACCCACGGCGTAGCTCGACAGCGAGTTGAGTTCCTGGCCGGCGCCGTTGGAGATGTCGTAGCCCGCGAACTCGATGCGAACGTAGCGCAACACGCCGGAGTTGTCGTTGTTGTCGTTGCCGCCGGCATAGTTCTCGGCGACGCCTGCCGCGCCACCCTCGGTGAGGATCGTGGCGCCGGTGCGGTTGATGATGCCGTTGCCGATGATGATGAGGCCGCCCCAGTCACCGGGCTTGCGGTTGCCGGCCGAGCGCTGCGAGGTGAACACGATCGGCTGGGCGAGGGTCCCGTTGGCGTCGAGCTTCGAGCCACGCAGGATCCACAGGGAGCTGCCGACGATGTTCGTGTCCCCGACGATCCTGGTGCCCGCCTGGATCGTGAGCACCGCGCCATTCTTCACCTTGACGTAGCCACTCAGGACGTACACGGTGTCCGCGAACAGCGTCCGGCTGGCGGTGATGTCCCCGCTGATGACGGCCTGCTGCAAGCCCGTCGTGAACGTGGCCAGCGCGCTGAAATCGCTCGTGTCAGAGCCCGCGACCGCAGCGACGCGATAGCTGTACGCCACGCCGGCGCTCACGCCGTTGTCGTCATAGCTCGTGGTCGCGAGCAGTCCGCCACCGACCTGGGCGAACACGCCCGGCGCCGAGGCCGACGCGCGCTGGAGCAGGTAGTTCGACGCTCCGGTGACGGCGCCCCAGGAAACCCGGATCGCATTGAGCGAGAGCTGCGACGCGGATACGCCGGCCGGAGCCGGCAGAGGCTGCGGCCCGCTGCCGGTGTCGTTGCTGCACGCGGCGACCGCGCCGATGCAGAGGGCGAGCAACAGGCTCGCCGGTTGCTTGAAACGCGAGAACATGAAACCGACCTTGTGATGAGGGTGGAGAAACGTCATGGCGTGAGCGTCACGCCGAGGGAAACAACCCGGCCGGCGTGATAGCGCAGACGGGTTACGGAGCCCTGCACGACGCGATATGGGGCGTCGAGCAGGTTTTTGGCGTCGAGTTTCACGGCGAAGCGCGCGCCGAGCTGGGTCTGGACGGTCAGGTCGACGACGTGTCGGGGCAGCTCGTAGGCGTCGGGAAGCGGCTGCTGGCCGACTTCGACGATGCGGCGGCCGACCAGGTTGTAGAGTCCCGTGGCGGTGAGCCGCCCGTTGGGAGTCGCATACGTCAATCCGGCGTTCACCACGTAGCCCGCTTGACCCATCATGGGCCGATCGGCGCTGGTGTTGCTCGCGATGCTGTCGTTGCCCGGCCGGATCCGACTGCGCATCAGCGTGACATTCGTGAACACCGTCAGCGGCAGCAGGCTCGGCGACAAGAGCGACAGATTGCGGCGCACCTCGAGCTCGACACCGAAATTGTTCGCGCCGGCGGCGTTGACGAAGCTCAGGGCCGATGCGCCCGTCTGCGCGACGATCACCTTCTCGATCGGATGATCGAACTGCTTCGCGAACACGGCGATGCTGAGCACTTCCGAGGGACCCGGGTACCACTCCCAGCGCGCGTCGAAATTCCGAATCAGCGCCCGCTTGAGCCGGGGATTCCCGAACACGGTCAAGCCACCGAGGATGTCGGCGTAGGGCACCGGAGACAGCTCCCGGTATTCCGGCCGAGACAGCGTCTGGCTCGCCGACAGACGGAGGTTTTGCGTGGTGGAAAGGCGGACGGTCAGTGCGAGCGCCGGCAAGATGTCGGTATTGTGCAAGCGCGGCGAGGCACTGTCGCCCTGTGCGGTCAGCGACTGGACGTGGAGCCGGGCATCCTCGACCCGCGCGCCCCCGATGACCCGCAGCCGTTCGCCGAGGGACAACTCCAGCTGTCCGTAACCTGCCGCCAGCCGATCGGTCGCTGTGTAGCGGCCACCGTTGGCATCGATGAACAGCAGCAGCCGCCCGGCCGACGCGTACGCGCCGTTGAAGATCGTTTCCGCCGGCTGGCTCCGCTCCGTGTCCGACAGATCGTTGTTGATCACATCGAAGGCCCGGGAATCGGAGCGGCGTTGCACGGAGCGGAAATCGGCGCCGAACTTCACGGCGTGCGGAAGAGCTGCCGGTCCAAAGCTGAGGCGATAGTTGGCGGTCAGCTCGGTGCCGTCTTCGTGCAGATCGCTGAACGCCCGCACCGCGGAGCGTGGCCCCCCCCACCAGGCCAGTGGCTGCGACGTGCCTTGGGCGCTGTCGATCTGCGCCAGGTACACGAGGTCGGAACGATCCGGCTCGTTGCGGCGGACGCCGGATGATGTGGCCGCCCAGTCGAGGTGATGCCGGTCGCCCAGCTGGAACTGACCGCTGAACTGGTTGGAACGGACCAGCCGCTGCGTGAACGTGAGCCGGGTGATGTCGAAATCGGAGGCGAACTCCTCGTTCGTCCCGGCGAGGTGGATGGCCTGGTTGTCCGCGCTGAGGCTGAACGTGTTCTGGGTCGAGAGCGTGACGTGCGGGCCGAGCCGCGTGCTGAGGTTCAGCAGACCGCCCCACAGCACCCCGGCCATGGTGGTGCCACCGAAGTACGCGTTCTGGGGGCGCGTCAGCCCGGCGGCGCCACCGGAGACGGCGAGCGCCCGTCGCTCGTCGCGCCGGACTTCCTGGCTGCTCGAATAGGTGAACGCCGCCAGGTATCCGAGCGGCACCCGGCCGGCGTCGGCACGACCACCGATGCTCAGGCCCAGCGACCCCGCTTCGCGTCCCGACCGCATCCGGGCCGACCACGCGTTCCGGAACGCCCCGATCACCGTGTTCACCTGCGCCGGGCTCATTGCGGCGAGGTCTGCGGGGCGCTCAATCGCCCGCGCGGGGGCGGGGAGACTGCGCTCTCGTCCGGGCTGTCCCAGCCACTCACTGCCGACGGTCGGGGCCAGCGCCAGGTCCCGACCGGTGGCGGCCGTGTTGCCACCCCCGCT
>DATFGN010000086.1:0-3484 GCA_035249405.1 Gemmatimonadales bacterium | reverse complement strand
GCGTCGGTGCGCGCAGATCGGCGACCAGGTCGCACAACGTCACGTCGGTCTCGTGCCCGACGGCCGAAATGACGGGAACCGGCGCGGCAGCAACCGCACGCGCTACCCGTTCGCTGTTGAAGGTCCAGAGATCCTCTTTGGCGCCCCCCCCACGCCCGACGATGGCCACGTCGAGCTTGGGGATCCGGCTCAGCAGGGCCAGCGCCGAGCAGACGTCGCGGTCCGCGCCTTCACCCTGCACGCGGGTCGGCACGAGCAACAGGTCGACGCCGGGCCAGCGTTGCTCGACCACCGCGACGATGTCCCGAAACGCGGCGCCATCCGCACTCGTGACGACTGCAATGCGACGGGGATACGGCGGCACCGCCCGTTTGCGCGCCGGATCGAGGAGCCCGTCACGCAGCAACGCGGCCTTGGCCTTCTCGAACGCGCCCTGCCACAACCCACCGGCCTCGGTCGAGAGCAGTTGCCGTACGGTGAGCCGGAATTCGCCGCGCTCTTCCCATACCGTCGGCGTTCCGAACGCGTATACCTGGAGGCCATCCTCGGGGGCCGCAGGAAGGCGTTGATTGTCCTTCGACCACATGACGCAACGGAGCTGCGCCGCCTTGTCCCGCAGCGTGAAGTACCAATGGCCGCTGCCGTACGCCTTGAAGCCGGAAATCTCCCCCTTCACCCACACCGCGGGGAGTCCGGCTTCAACGATGGATCGGGCGCGACGCGTCAGCTCCGCGACGCTCCACGCCCCTTCCGGGCTGAGGGCTGCGAAGAGGTCTAGGGACGGGCCCATTGCCGGGCCGCTTGGACGGTGTTGAATAGCAGCATCGTGATCGTCATCGGGCCGACCCCGCCCGGGACCGGCGTAATCGCCGATGTGCCCTCGGCCGCTTCGGCGAACTTCACGTCCCCCACGAGCCGATATCCCGATTTGGCGGTGGGGTCGTCTACCCGGTTCACCCCGACGTCGATCACCACTGCCCCCGGACGCACCATGTCCCCGGTGACGAACTCCGGTTTGCCCATGGCGACGATGAGGATGTCGGCCTGCCGGGTGACCGATGCGATGTTGCGGGTGCGCGAGTGACACACGGTGACGGTCGCGTTGCCCCCGGGGCCGTCCTGCAGCAACAAGGCGGCCATCGGGCGCCCGACGATGTTGGAGCGGCCGACGATGACAGCGTTGGCCCCGGTGGTTTCCACGCCGCTGCGGACCAGCAGCTGTTGTACACCGTACGGCGTGGCGGGCCGGAATCCCGACGCATCCCCCGTCGACACCTTGCCGACATTGACGGGATGAAAGCCATCCACGTCCTTGCGCGGATCCAGGCGCAACAACACCCGTCCCGAATTGATGTGCTTGGGCAAGGGGAGCTGTACGAGAATACCGTGGATCTTCGGATCGGCGTTGAGCCGGTCGACCAGCTCCAGGAGGTCGGCCTCGCTCAGGTCAGCCGGCCGGTTGATGGTCTCGTGATATAGCCCGGCCTCGTCGCACGCTTTCCCTTTCATGCGCACGTAGGTAGCGGAGGCCGGATTCTCGCCCACCAATACCGCGGCGAGCCCGGGCGTCACGCCGCGCGCTTTTAGCTCGGCGATATCCGTCGCCAGTTCCGCGCGCATCGCCCGGCCGATGGCCGTGCCGTCGATTAGGGTCGCCTTACTTTGCAATGTCCACCGCCCGTGTCTCCCGGATGACCACGACTTTGATCTGCCCCGGATACTGGAGCTCCCGCTCGATGCGGCGGGAGATCTGCTCCGCCAGTGACGTCGCGGCGGCGTCGTCCACTGCCGCCGGCGTGACCACCACGCGGACCTCACGCCCGGCCTGAATCGCGTACACTTTCTCGACCCCGCCGAACTCCCCGGCGATCTGCTCGATGGCCGAAAGACGCTTCACATAGGTCTCGAACGCTTCGCGTCGCGCGCCGGGCCGCGCGCCGGAAATCGCGTCGGCCGCCTGCACGATGACGCTGATCGCGGAATCGTGCGGCACGTCGTCATGGTGAGCGGCGATGCAGTTGATGACGACCGGGTGTTCGCTGTACTTGGTTGCGACCTCGACGCCCAGCTGCACGTGGGTGCCGTCGTGCTCGTGCGTCAGCACTTTGCCGATGTCGTGCAACATCGCGCCCCGTTTGGCGAGCCCGACGTCGAGCTTCAGCTCGGCAGCCATGATGCCTGCGAGCCACGCGACTTCCTTGGTGTGCTCGAGGAGGTTCTGCCCGTACGAGGTGCGGTAGCGCATCCGGCCGACCAGCTTGACCAGCTCCTGGTGCATCCCGCGCAGCCCGGTCTCGTAGATAGCCCGCTCGCCGGCTTCCTGAATCCCCGCGTCGATCTCCTCCTGCGCCTTGCGCACCACTTCTTCGATGCGGCCCGGATGAATGCGCCCGTCGGCGATGAGCCGGTCGAGCGCCATGCGCGCCACCTCGCGGCGGACGGGATCGAAACAGGAAATCACCACTGTATCGGGAGTATCGTCGATGATGACGTCGGCGCCGGTCGCAGCCTCGAATGCCCGGATATTGCGCCCCTCGCGGCCGATGATCCGGCCTTTCATTTCGTCGGACGGCAGCGGGACGGCCGCGACCGTGTTCTCGGCCGTGTACTCGGTGGCGATGCGTTGGATGGCGAGGGCGACGATCTTCTTCGCATCGCGATCGGCGTTCTTCTGCGCCTGCTCGCGGATATCCCGCACCAGAGCGGCCGCTTCCCCCCGCGCCTCTTCCTCGAACCGCCGCTTCAACTCCTCCTTGGCATCCTGGGCCGAGAGTCCGGCAATGCGCTCGAGCCGCGCCTGTGCCTCCCGTTCCCCCGCCGCGATAGCCCGCTCGCGTTCGACGAAGGCCTGGTCCCGCCGGCCCAAGTCCTTTTCGCGCTCACCCGCCTCGCCGACCTGCCGCTCCAACCGACTCTGCCGCTGATCCAGCTCGCGACGCCGGTCGGCGAGCTCCCGCTCCAGCGATTCGCGCGCGCGGATCGTCTCCTCCCTGGCCTCGAGCTGCAGGCGCTGACGCGCCTCGGCGATTTCGCGCTCGCGCTCCCGGGCGGCACCCTCGAGCACGCCGGCCCGTCGCCGGTCGGCGCGCCGCCCTAGGACGTAGAAAACCGTTCCCGCCGCGAACCCGCCGCCGAGAACGGCGATGACGACCTCGATCCAGGTGGACATCGATCTATCTCCGACTGCGCACCGACCTCATGGTCGGGCGTCGTGATGGCGACTATCGCTCGGATACCTTGCGACGTCCCGGAGGCAGCATCTTCGTAAAATCATCCGCCAACGCCGCCAATCGGGCCGCTACCTCGCGCTCACCCCGCTTGGCCTGAAACAGCTCGTTGGTGATGTCGAGCGCGGCGAGTATCGCCGCCTTGTGCGTCTCCACCAACCCACCCTGCGCCAGAACCTTCTTCAACGCCTGATCGACGTATCCCGCCACTTCCCGCGTGTACTCGGGCGACAGATCCGAGCGCACTGTGTATTCCT
>DATFGN010000085.1:0-2547 GCA_035249405.1 Gemmatimonadales bacterium | reverse complement strand
CGACGGCTCGGCGCGGGTCTGAAACGGATTGTTCTGGTACCGGGGCGGATTCACCGTGGTGAACAACTCGATCCCCGGGACGCCGATCCCCGCATAGGGGTCGCGCCGTTCCCGCGAGACGTAGCCACCGACCCGGACTTCAAATGCGACCTGCGGCGACCAGCTGCGCTGCCACGTCAGGTTGCCGGTCACGCTCCAGTGTCGCAGCTGTTCGGATGCCTCAGCGGTCTCGTATCCGGTCCGCCCGCCCCGCTCGCCGTTCATGTGACGGCCGGTCACGCTGGAGTGAAACAGATCGCGTCCGCTGGGCTTCCAGGTGAGCTTGGCGAGCCAGCGGCCGTCCCACGCGTACGGCGGTCCCAGCACGAAGCGGTCACCTAGTCCGGAGAGCTGATCCAGCACCAGCTCCTCCTGCCGCAGTACCTGTCCAAACAACGCGAAGTGCAGCCGATCACGGACCAGTGGCCCGCGGACCTGACCGTCCAGGTCCCAGCGGCTTGCCAGCTCGCGACCGATCTCACCGGCAATCAGGTTCGATCCATTGATGCGAAACGATTCGACACTCGAGCGCAGGGCGCCCTGGACCACGTTGCCACCCTCAAGCGTCGATACTTCGACTACACCGCCCTGAAAGTTCCCGTACTCCGCGCCGCTGCCCAAGCCGCGCACCTCGAGGGTCTCGATCCAAGTGGGACTGGGGATGAAGAAGGCACCGCCCTGGCCGGCGTGATTGACCAGCGTGCCGTCCAGCACGTACGAGTTGGCCTGGTCCGAGGCGCCGCCCCAGATCTGATCGGGCCGCGCTCCCGGAGTGAGCCCAATCAGCTGTCGGGCTTCGAGGGTGGTGGGGAGCAACGATATCTCTCCCACCGTGAGTCGAGTGCTCAGCTCGGCGGTGGCGGTCGAGATGCTCAGGGCCGGCGCGCTGACGACGAGGGAATCGAGCGTGAAGGGAACCGGCTCGAGGATCGTCGTGAGCCGCGAGGTCTGCCCCGATTGGACTTCCACCGTGTCGACGCGCAACCGGAATCCCAGGCGGCGAATCGAGACTTCGTAGCGCCCGGGATCGAGGCGGGTGACACGCCACGCGCCGTCTGTGCCGCTCAACGTTCGGACCGGGGTGGTTCCCGTGTGCACGACCGTTACCTGCGCGGTGGGGAGTGGACGGCCCACCTCGTCGAACACCCATCCTTCCACTCCGCCTGCCGGTGCCTGGGCCTGTCCGGCCGCGGGTCCCGGCACCGCGAGCAAGGCAACTATCGCAACACAACGCACGTGGCATCCCGGTTAGGGCTCGCCAGAACGGTTATCGTGTCGCCCGTAAAGTACGGATCTGGTTGGCGAGCGGCTACCGACGCTTGGCCGGCGCCTTCGCGAGATGCCCGAACAGATCTTCGCGGACTTCGGGATTGCGCAGCTTCCACACCACGCCGTCGGTGAAGTAGTGGTGAATATTGAAGAACGTGCTGATCGAGAACCCCACCACCTGACCGGGCCGGGTCCCGAGCCAGTCGGTCACGACCGCCATCGCCCCCAGGGGCAGCGCGATCGCCGCCACGAGCGAGCCGGCCAGTAACAGCGCCAGATAGACCACCATGTGCGACACCACCCGCTCGCGTGCGCTTCCCGCCTCGCGCTGAGTCCGATTCACCTCGACGCGCCAGGGGAAGATCAGGTACTGCAACGCGTGGGCGATCTGCACGATGAAGAGCGCCGGAAGGCCGACGCGCGCCATCGCTGCATACCAGACGAAAATGGCGACCCAGGGAATCCAGGCGCGCAGCGGGGCAAAGCGGCCGATGCGGGCGCGTTGCATCCCGAAGCCCGTCAGACCCATCGCCAGGGCGACGGCGGAAAGGGCGGTCAGCCCTTTGTACAGCGGTGTGATATCGAAGTAGTGGTCGTAGCCGAGATGAAAGAACCACACCACGTGCCAGGCCATCAGGATGTATAAGGAGCCGCGCACCAGGCGCCGCTCGGTGGGATTGAACGAGGCCCCCTCGAGATACGAATACGTCGCGATCATGCCCCACGCCTGGCCGGTGTAGTGCAGGGCCAGATACGAGCTCGAGATCGTGAGCATGGTCGAGACGGGAACGTCGGTCCACTGGGCGGCGACGACCGAGCCGATACAACAGAGCAACAGGAGGATGGGCACGTAGATCGCGGCCCAGGGATGGGCGCGGATGCTGTCGCGGGTCCGGTACACCATGCGGTAGGACGCGAGAAAGTGCGGCATGTTGAGCAGCGCGCCCAGCCACGCCTGCACGCCGGCACTGAGCACGAGGAGATTGCTCCAGCCGAGCGACAGCACCGGCACGAGGATGAGCAGCGACAGGCCGCCGGCGCAGAGCGCGTCGACGAACGGGGAGATGATCGCGGGGCGCGGCGTGGCTGCCACAGGGCGAGCGGTCATGAGCTTGGCCGCCGGCGGGCAACGATCACGCCGACGAGACACAGCGCCCCGCCGAGCACGGCGACGGCCTTGGGGACCTCGTGCAGGATCAGCCAGCTCATCCCGATCGTGATCGGCGGCACGAGGTAGGC
>DATFGN010000084.1:0-17304 GCA_035249405.1 Gemmatimonadales bacterium | reverse complement strand
GACGTCGACGCATCTCTTCTTGACGCCTCTCTTCTTGACGTATCTCTTCTAGCCATGCGTGACATAACCGTTCAGCTGCTGCGCGACGCGCGCGAAGCGGCGACGGTGGAAGCCTTCTGGGAGCGCGCGGCCGAGTCGCTGCGCACATGGTCGGGCGCGGCGCGAGTGGCGTTGCAGTACGAAGCCGAACGGGAGCGCGGCACGGTCACGACCGACGGCGCGGCGGTCACCGACCCCCATACCATCGTGCGCGGCGCCGACGGCCGACGCGTGGAGGTGACGTTTCACGGCGCGCGGCCCGACCTGCCGGCGGCCGATCTCGACGTCGCGGTGGACCTCGTGGGCGAGCTGACGCTGATGGTCGGTCGCCGGGCCACGCTCGAGCGCGATCAGCGGCTCGGCAGCTTCGTCATCGAGCTGTCGCGCTGGTTGCTCGCGGCGCCCGAGCGCGATCTGATGCTCCGCTACACCCTCCAGAGCGTGATGAAGCTGTTCGATGCGGAAGGCGCCTACGCGGCGTTGCGCGAGCCCTCCGGTGACGGCGTGCGCGTGGTGACCGCCCTGGGCCGCACGGTCGAATTCGACGGGATGCTGCTCCCGCTCGACCACAGCACCACGGGCCGCGTGGTGCGCAGCGGCGAAGCCATGATCACGGACAACATCCGCGAAGAACCCGACATCTATATGCCGGCCGGGATCACGGCGGTGGCGCTGGCGCGCGCCGCCATGATCGTGCCGCTGCAATCGTCGGGCGGCGTGTTGGGGGCGATCGGGCTGGTGCGGTTCCGGCGCGGCGGCGGCGATGCCCCACCGCCCCCGACGTTCACCATCGCAGACCTGCACTTCTTCACCGGGGTGGCCGCGCATGTTGCCGCCGGTTTGGAGCTGAGCCACTCGGTCGCGACCACGCGCGCCGCTGCCGACCGGACCAGCGCGATGGTACACGCCAGCCCGCTGCCCCTGTTGCTGGTCGACCCGGATGGGTGCGTGCATCTGCTCAACGAGGCCGGGCATCGCGTGTTCGGCCTCGACCAGTCGACCGAGGTCACCGGTGCTCCGCTCGCTCGCCTCGGCATCTCGACTCCGGACGGCGACCTCCTGACGCTCATGAATTCCGCGCGGCGCGGGGGGCCCTGGCACGGCCGGGTGGTCGTGCGCCAGCCCTCCGGGGACCAGCGGATCTGCGATTGCACCGTCACCGATCTCAAGGGACTGGGCTCGGCAGATCTGTTGATCGCGCTGTACGACCGCACCGAGGAGCTGCGCGCACAGCGCGAGCTGATCGCGCGCGAAAAACTGGCCACGGTGGGTGAGATTGCCAGCGGGGTGGCGCACGAGGTGAACAATCCGCTGGCGGCGATTCGCATGGAGGCCGAGCTTCTGGCCTCGACCGAAGACCCCGAGACCGGGGCCGCGGCGCGCACCATCGTGCGCGAAGTCGACCGGGCGGCGAGCATCATCCGCAGCCTGTTACAGCTCGCGCGCCGCGCGGACTCCGCCCCGACGCCGGTGAACGTGAATGATCTGGTCCGGGACGTCGCGGTAATCCGCCGCCGCGTGTTGCGATCGGAAAACGTGCAGGTCGAGACCGAGATCGACGCCAGGGCACCGACGGTGCTGGGCTTGAGCCAGGAGCTGATGCAGGTCGTCATCAACCTCGTCACCAATGCGGAGCACGCGCTGCGGCACTGGACCCCGGCGGTGATCCGCATCTCGACCCACGGGATGGAGCGCTGGGTGCGGCTGGTCGTCGAAGACTCCGGGCCTGGTGTCCCCGACGATCTGCGGCAGCGAATCTTCGATCCGTTCTTCACGACGAAGAGCCCGGACGAGGGCTCCGGGTTGGGCCTTTCGATTTGTCAGCGCGTGGTGAGTGAGCTGGGCGGGCGCATTCGTCTCGAGGACTCCGAATTGGGCGGGGCGCGCTTCGTGGTAGAGCTCCCCGCGGCACCGATCCCGGCGCTCGACGAGTTGGATATCCGGTAGCAAACACCAGGGAGGAGAAACCCATGAAGGACACCAAGCAGCCGGACCAGCTATCGCGTCGGGAGTTTCTGGAAACAGGGGCGGTCGCCGCGGGAGCCGCATTCGCCGGCCAGACCATCGTGCCGAGCAATCGACCCCGTCAGGGGAGATCGCGGCCGGTGCCCGCGAGTGACCGAGTCCGGTTCGGCATGATCGGCGTCGGCATGCAGGGTTCGTGGCTGCTGTCCGAGTCCATCAGACTCCCGGAGGTCGAATGCGCCGCGGCGTGCGACCTCTACGACGGGCGACACACTCTGGCCCGGGAAATTGTGCGCCCCGATCTCCCGGTGACCCGCCGCTATAAGACGCTCCTCGACGACAAGAACATCGACTGCATCGTCGCCGCCGTTCCCGATCACTGGCACATGCAGATCGTGGTCGATGCGGTCAGCGCGGGCAAGGACATCTACTGCGAGAAGCCGATGTCCCATAGTGCCGCGGACGGCGCGGCGATGGTCGAGGCCGCGCGGAGGACCGGGCGGATCGTGCAGATCGGCTCGCAGCGCGTCAGCTCACAGGTCTGCGCCAAAGCCCGAGAGATGGTTGCGCAGGGGATGCTCGGCGACCTGATGCTGGTGGAAGGGTGGCTGGGACGGAATGACCCGACCGGAGCGTGGCAGTATCCGCCCCCACCGGATCTTTCACTGTCCACGCTCGACTGGGATACCTGGCAGGGACGGGTGCCCAAACGCCCGCTCGATCCGAACATCTTCGCCCGCTGGCGGTGCTGGAAGGAATACGGCACCGGCGTCGCGGGCGACCTGCTCGTCCATCTGGTCAGTGGCATGCTGTACATGCTGCAGATCAATGCGGCGCCCTCCCAGGCGATGGCGCTCGGCGGCATCCGACGCTGGAAGGACGGTCGCAACATGCCGGACGTCCACGCGGTGCTCTACTCGTACGGTGACCTGCCGGTGTACATGCGGCTCAATCTCGGGACCGAAATGCCCGAGACGTACCGCATTCAGGGCTCGAAGGGAATTCTGGAAGTGACGGGATCCACGCTGACCTACACACCGCAGAGTGGCAAGGATACCTACCCCAGCTACTACACAGGCAGCTACCCGCGGGCGCTGCGGGAAGCGTACGAGACCCAGTGGCACAAGGACAACGATGCGGCGCTGGCCGCGAGGCCGTTAGCCGAGGTGATTACGCTGCGCGGACCGGACTTCGACGACGTGCGGCCGCACCTCGCCACGTATTTCGATGCGGTGCGCTCTCGGAAGCCCGTCGTGGAAGACGCCGTGTTCGGCCATCACGCGGCCGTGGCGTGCCATATGGCAAATGAATCGTACTTTCGGAAAAGCGCGGTGACGTGGGACGAAGCGTCCCAGACCATCAAGAGCTAGGCGACGATGCGCTTCCAGTAGATGGCGAGCACCACGAGGCCATAGGCGCCGATCGCCGCCAGCAGCAGACCCAGCGCGTGATCGGCGCCGTATTTCCAGGCGCCGACTGCCAGATAGCCGAGGCTCGCCAGGACTCCCAGGGCCGCGACTTCTTTCCGGCCCATGAGAACGCCGAACACGTAGCCCCAGCTGAACCCCGCCAGCGCGAGCAGCGGCAGTCCGAGCCGCAGGATGTGTCCCGGATCGATCAGGTTGAGCCCGCCGGCGAACGCGCAGAACAATCCGAGCACCGTATAGGTCGCCAGATGCAGCGCTAACGGCAGGGGAACGGTATGGAAGCTCGCGGTCTTCGCGTTCATGGGCCGTGTCGGGGTGTGGTCGCCCCAAGATACGTGGTCCCCCTCGCTCGCGCGACTCGGTTAGAATTTGACCGATGCGCGTGATCCGCACTTACCTGCAGCTCAACGAGCCGGGCCGGTTTCGGCCCGGCTTCGGCGCGTTCCCGGATCTGACGGTCGAGCGCCTGGACGTGCACGACGCGGCCGGATACCGCGACTGCTACCGTACGGTCGGCGAGGCGTTTCAGTGGCGCGATCGCTGGGACTGGACCGACGATCAGATCCGCGCCCATCTCGCGGATCCCGCCATCACCGTGTACCGCGCGCGGCGCCCGGCGGCGCTGGCGGGCTATTACGAGCTGCGGCGCGTCGCCGACGACGACTCGGTCGAGGTCGCCTACTTCGGTATCGTGGCGGCGGAATTCGGGCAGGGAGTCGGCAAGCATCTGCTGTCGTGCGCGGTCCGCGACGCCTGGGCGCTGCGGCCGTCGCGGGTGTGGTTGCATACCTGTACGCTCGATCACCCCAACGCGATGCAGAACTACGTAGCGCGCGGCTTCGTACCTTATAAGACCGAGGAGTACGAGGTAGATTCCGCCGCATGAAATTCCAGTTTCAGCTTTCGCGCAAGGCCAAGTGGATCATTGCGGGCGTCGTGGTCACGCCGATCCTGCTGTTCGCCATCTATACGTGGAGTGCCCTGACGTGGAGCTACTCGCAGGGCGATCGGGCAGGGTACGTGCAGAAGTTTTCCAAGAAGGGCTGGATTTGTAAGACCTGGGAAGGCGAGCTGGCGATGGTCAATATCCCCGGCTCCCTGAGCGAGAAGTTTCTGTTCTCCGTACGCGACGACAAAGTGGCGGACTATATCAATGCGTCTCTGGGGAAGCGGGTGGCCCTGACGTACGAGGAACACCGCGGCATCCCAACCAGTTGCTTCGGGGACACGGACTACTTCGTCACCGCCGTGCGAGTCGTGGAATGACCGGCAACAGCTTCGCCGCCCGCGGCACGCTCAGTGCCGGCGCCGGCCGGTTCGAGATCTACCGGCTCGAGGCTCTGGAGCGCCGCGGGTTGCCGGTCGCCCACCTGCCCTACTCTCTGAAAATCCTGCTCGAAAACCTGTTGCGGCGCGAGGACGGTCGCACCGTGAACGCCGCCGATGTCGAAAAACTGGCGCGGTGGCAACCGAAGAAGATGCCCGACGAAGAAATCGCGTTCATGCCCGCCCGCGTGTTGCTGCAGGACTTCACCGGCGTTCCAGCGGTCGTCGACCTGGCCGCCATGCGCGATGCCATGGCCGCGATGGGGGGCGATCCGCAGCGCGTCAATCCGCTGCTGCCGGCCGAGCTGGTCATCGATCACTCGGTGATCGTGGACGAGTTCGGAACGCGGACGGCATTTCAGACCAACGCCGAGCTCGAGTTTCAACGCAACCGGGAGCGCTACGCGCTGCTGCGCTGGGCCCAGCAGACGTTTCAAGGGTTCCGGGTCGTGCCGCCGGACACGGGCATCGTCCATCAGGTCAATCTCGAGTATTTGGCTCGCGTGGTGTTCACGACGAGCGGTGAAACGCCGCAGGCGTACCCCGATACCCTCGTCGGCACCGATTCTCATACCACGATGGTGAACGGCCTCGGCGTGCTGGGCTGGGGCGTCGGCGGCATCGAAGCGGAAGCCGCGATGTTGGGACAGCCGGTGTCGATGCTGATCCCACAGGTCGTGGGATTCCGGCTCACCGGGAAGCTGGCCGAAGGCGCCACGGCGACCGATCTCGTGCTCACCGTCACCGAGCTGCTGCGCAAGAAGGGCGTGGTAGGAAAGTTCGTCGAGTTTTTCGGGCCCGGGGTCGCTGCGTTGCCGCTCGCCGACCGCGCCACCATCGGCAATATGGCGCCAGAATACGGCGCCACGTGCGGCATTTTTCCGGTCGACGCCGAGACGCTGCGCTACCTCGAGTTCACGGGCCGCGCCAAGGAGCAGGTCGCGCTCGTCGAAGCGTATTGCAAGGAGCAGGGGCTGTTTCACACGCCGAACAGTCCCGAGGCCGAATACTCGGATACCCTGTCATTGGACCTCGGCACCGTAGAGCCGAGTCTCGCCGGGCCACGTCGTCCCCAGGATCGCGTCGCGCTGCACAGCGTGGGGAAGAATTTCCTCACCGAGCTGCCGACACTGATGCGGTCGACCTCCCCGATCGCTCCACCCAGCGGTCCGAACGGTGGACGCTGGGAGAGCGAAGGCGGCGGCACCGCCATGGCCGTCGAGGCCCCGCCGCGACGCAGTCACGTCGCCCTCACGCTCGACGGCGAAGACTGCGAGCTGCGCCACGGGTCGGTTGTCATCGCGGCGATCACGAGCTGTACCAATACATCCAACCCTTCGGTGATGATCGCGGCCGGGCTGGTCGCGAAGAAGGCAGTCGAAAAAGGCCTCCGCTCGGCCCCGTGCGTGAAGACCAGCCTCGCCCCGGGATCCAAGGTCGTCACCGATTACCTGGATCAGGCCGGGCTGACTCCCTATCTCGAGAAGCTGCGCTTTCACCTCGTCGGGTACGGCTGCACCACCTGCATCGGCAACTCGGGGCCGTTGCCCGAGACCGTGTCCGCGGCCATCACCGAAGGTGAGCTGGTGGTGTGCTCGGTGTTGTCCGGCAATCGGAACTTCGAAGGACGCATCCAGCAGGAGGTCCGGGCCAACTATCTCGCGTCCCCCCCACTCGTCGTGGCCTACGCGTTGGCCGGCCGTATCGACCTGGACCTGCAGCGTGATCCGCTCGGCACGGGAAAGGACGGCAAGCCCGTCTACCTGAGCGACATCTGGCCCACGGCCAAGGAAGTGGACGACCTGGTGCGCAGCTCCATCAAGTCTTCCATGTTCCAGAAATCCTACGGCGAGGTCTTTACCGGCGACGAGCGCTGGCGCGGTCTCCCCGTCCCCGCCGGCGATCGCTTCGCCTGGGAGGCGGATTCGACCTACATCCGCCGCGCGCCGTACTTCGACGGGTTGCCGCCCAACCCCGGCCCAATCCGGGACATCACCGGGGCGCGGGTCCTCGCCATGCTGGGAGACTCGATCACCACCGACCACATTTCTCCTGCCGGGTCGATCAAGAAGACGAGTCCCGCCGGACAGTATCTGATCGCCCAGGGCGTGCAGCCGATCGACTTCAATTCTTACGGGGCGCGACGCGGCAACCACGAAGTCATGGTGCGGGGCACCTTCGCGAACGTGCGGCTGAAGAACCAGCTCGCGCCCGACACCGAAGGTCCCATCACCGTCCACCTCCCCGACGGCGAGCAGATGACGATCTATGACGCCTCGGTGAAGTACCAGGCGGCGGGCGTACCGCTGATCGTGTTGGCGGGTCGGGAGTATGGCGCGGGCTCTTCACGTGATTGGGCCGCGAAAGGACCCAGGCTGCTCGGCGTGCGCGCAGCCATCGCGCAGAGCTACGAACGCATCCACCGGTCCAATCTGGTCGGCATGGGGATTTTGCCTTTGCAGTTCCTCCCCGAGCAGGGACCCAAGTCCCTCGGTCTCACGGGGAAAGAGACCTTCGACTTCACCGGACTCGCGGCCATTCTCACCGAGGGATTCCCCCAAGGCAAACAGCTCGCGGTGCGCGCCACGCGTGCCGACGGCACCCGGATCGATTTCCAGGTCCAGGTGCGCATCGACACGCCGCAGGAGCTGCAGTATTACCGGCACGGCGGCATCCTCGAATTCGTGCTCCGGCAGCTCGCGGGGAAAGCGTAACTCAGCGGTTCAGGACGGCGAATCTCTCACGAACGGGCGGACTGGCGGTTTCCAGAAGGGTAGCCCAGGTCCGCTGCCAGGCAGCTTCGAGCCAGGGGACGGCGTCGGCGGGGAGCGGAGTCGCACCGGTTCCGTGACCCACGTGTCGCGCGATGTCCACCGCGGCCCGGTGCAACACGTCACGCAGCCGCACGTGCTCGGCCGAGTCAGGTGCACCCACGATACGGATCAGCATCGCGAAGTAGGCGGTTCCCCCGGCCGCGAGCGCCAGCGCGCGACCCGCATCCGCACTGAGCTGTGCGGGCACAGCAAATCCCAAACGCGCACACGGCACCGCCCAGTTGTCGGTGGCGAAGAGTCCGTCGGGATTGTCGAGCCAGATCCAGGCATGCACCACGGCGACGCGCGGTCCGCGTCCCGGATCATGATGCCGGTGCACGCCGGCGTGGCTCAACACGAAACTCTCTTCATCGACGGTCCCCGCGTGCGTGTGCCACGCGGACGCCGGAACGGGAAGCCCGGTGGGCACCGCGGAATCGTTGACGAGCGCCGCATAGGCGACGCCGACCAGGGTCGGATGACCGCCGATGGTCACGTACTCGAGCACCGGGGGCTGCGCCGGGTCGAGTGTTCCGGCGAGCAGGAGACCGGTGTTCACCCAATGCTCACCCATGCCTGGGAAATCGGGGCCAACCGCCCGGTAGCCGTCGGCGATGGCCTGTGCGCGATCCTGGTAGCGGGCCGTGCCGGATCTCGCGGCAGCCGTCAGCTCGGTCTGTGCCGCCACCTGATGGCCCGACGCGACCAGCGCGATGACCCAGAAGATGCGCCCGGTCATTCGGGGAGGACCTGCACCGAGTCCCGTCCGTAGGCCGTCAGGACCTGCCGCAGCACCTCCGGAGTCACGCCCTGCGGAAACCGGCTCAACAACCTGAATCGTTCGCGTGTGGGCCCCTGCAAGCGACCGGAGAACGCCGCTCGCATCCCTCGCGTTCTGATTTCTGCGCGTCTGACCACCTGGTTGGGCGCGAGCCATACCGTGTCGCCGGTGCGTCCCAGGAGACCGTCCTCTTGTACGGCGAGCAGCTCGCCAGCCAGCCGCAATGAGGCTCGACCGTAACGGATTTGGACGGTCGCGCCACCCGGCTCGTGCGCCGGTGGGAAGTTCTTGTCCTTGGTCCCCACACTGCACGCCAGCGCGACACCGACGATGATGACTGCCAGGCGGTGTATCATCGGTCACCTCACCGGAACCCGAGTGGCGGCAAAGCGCTGCTCCAGCGTGTCCTTCACGGCGCGATAACGCGCCACGGCCTCGGCCAGCGCGCTGTCGCTCGGGATGAAGGGGGTACGCCGACGAGGTTCAGCCAACCAACCGCGCCGGATCCACTCGACGTAGTAGCCCTGCGACACGAGGAAGAACGTGCGCAGCGAATCCGGCCTCTCGACTCCAGGCTGCCACACCGCGGTGAACCGTTGGCCCGCGGAAGTTTGGAGGTAGCGGCGATCGGCCGCGACCAGGCTGGCGAGGCTCGCGGTGTCCTCCGCGTCCGATGCGTCCAAGACGCGCGACAACGGCCACGTTCGCCCACCGGGCCGGCGCAATCCCGAACCCAGGGCGATGCGGTCGATGCGCCAGTTGTCCGCCACATAGGTGAGCCGAACGCGGAGCATACCGTCCGCGGACCCGGGGATCACCACGCCGATGTCTTTCCAGGCGACAGGACCCGTGTCACGCACACGCGCCACATCGCGCCAGACTCCCCCGCTCCACACTTCGATCTGCATGCCAAGATGCTTTGCATACCACTGCCCCAGCTGGAGGGCCGGGCCGACACGCTCCAGCTCCTCGGCCTGCCAGTCCAGCGACCGCGCGCCGGCGTCACCCAACATCAGATCGTACAGCAGTACGGTATTGAGCAGGCTGTTGCGCATGCGGAAGACCAGCGCAACGCTGTCGGCATTCCCGGGGGCGGGAAACGCCAGCTCGATCGTATCCAGGAGATCGCCGATTCGGGCTGCCGCGAGGGTGCGCGGGTCCGTCTGCAATGCATCGCCGTCCGCCGCGGCGAGCGTCGCCCGCAGGTCGCGTCCCGTGCGGTCTCGGGCGAAGGACGGCCGTGCCAGACCCTGCACGGCGATCGGCCTGCCCCCAGGATCGGAGACAACGGTTTCGCCGGCGCCCCGCGTCACCTCGAGCAACTCCAGCTGGTTCAGGTAGTGGGTCTCGTAGGCTTCGTTGCGGACCTCGAGCTGCAGCGATCCATCCGGGCGCGTCCAACCCCGCAGGCGGTCGACATCGCGCGCTTCGAACAGCGGGGCGATGCTGTAGGAGAACCCCTCGGCCTCGAGTACCTCCGTGCCGGCACTATCCGCATAGAAGGTCGGACAGGAGCCGAAGCATTTGGGATCGATGGCACAAGCGATGGCGATGCTGAGACCGGCGAGGCCGACCACCGTGAGCGTGCTGAAGCCGACGGTGGCCCCACCGTCCAGGACGGTCTTGAAGGATTCCATCCCCAGGACGCTGTCCAGGGGGAAGCTCGAGACCTCGCCCACGGGTTGCAGCCGCAGATCGTAGCGCGTCCCCGCCCCCAGCAGCGCATTGTGCGCAACGGTGACACCGTGTTGATACAACAGGGTGTGACCGTCGATCAGATGCACCTTGACCGGCGTGGCCACGCGCACGGAATCCGAGGTCTTCGGGACCTCGGAAATCACGACGCGGTGGACCAGCCAGCAGGCTCCGGAGACGATCCCCAGGGTGAGGATAAGGACGGCGCGGAATGGTCGCAGCGGGAACGCGGTCATGCTCTCGTCTCCTGTGAGGAGGCACGTGAGGCTAGCCGCCGAGATTCAAGTTACCATCACGGCTGCACGTCCGGGGCGGAGCGATAGATTCCCCCGCTTACTGCATCAGGAGTCATCGTGAAGAAACCAGTCGCCACCGCGATGATGGTGCTCTGGGGCGCCGTCGCGACACTCCAGGCCCAGACCCCGATCGGACCGGTCGTGGACTCGGTCGTGCGTGAGGTCCTCCAGAACACGGGCGCGCCCGGAGCCTCGGTGGCGGTAGTGCAGAACGGACAGCTCGCCTACGCGCAGGCATATGGGCAGGCCCAGCTCGAGCCCCCGGTTCCCGCCCGCCCGGAGATGCGCTTCAGCATCGGCTCGATCAGCAAGCAATTCACCGCCGCGGCGTTGTTGCTCCTGCAGCAGGACGGAAAGCTGTCACTCGACGATCCGGTGTCGCGCTTCATTCCCGACGTGACGCGGGCGCGCGAGGTCACGATTCGCCAGCTCCTGTCGCACACGTCGGGCTACCAGGACTACTGGCCGCAGGACTACGTGCCGCCGTTCATGCTGGACTCGATCTCGGCCACCGGCATCCTCGATCGCTGGGCGAAGAAACCGCTCGATTTCGAGCCGGGGACCCGGTGGCAGTACAGCAACACCAACTACGTGATGGCCGGACTGATCGTCGAGAAAGCCAGCGGCATGCCCTTCTTCGAGTTTCTCCGCTCACGGATCCTGGCGCCGCTCGGCATGCAGAGCGTCGTGAACATCGACCTCGGCCGGTTGCCGCAGTCCGATCCCACCGGCTACATGCGCTACGCGCTGGGACCCGCCCGCCCGGCCACCAAAGAAGGCAAGGGATGGTTGTTTGCGGCCGGCGAGCTCGCCATGACGGCGACAGACCTGGCGAAGTGGGACATCGCAATGATCGACCAGCGACTGCTGACCCCCGCCTCGTATCGGGCGATGCAGACCGCCGCGCTGCTGGTCAACGGCACCGCGACGAGCTACGGACTCGGCGTGGACGTGGGGATGAACGGCGAGCACCGGGTGGTCTCGCACGGGGGCGAAGTCTCCGGATTCACCGCCTCGAACCTGGTGTATCCGGAGGACCGCGCCGCCGTCATCGTGTTCGTCAATCAGGATGCCGTGAGTGCTGCGGGCATGATCGCCCGTCGCATCGGGGCGACCCTGCTCGCTGTCGACGATGCCAGCTCGGCGGCCCACACGGCACAGGCACGCGCCATCTTCGACGGATTGCAACACGGGACCATCGACCGCTCGCTGTTCACGACCGATGCAAACGCGTACTTCAGCGACCAGGCCGTCCGGGATTTTGCCGCCGGTTTAGGCCCGCTCGGCCCGTCCCGGGAGTTCGTCCAGACCGGCAGGCAGCTGCGCGGGGGGATGGTGCTGCGGATCTACCGGGCCAGCTTTGCTCAGCGGAACCTGCGCGTCTGGACGTTCGAGATGCCCGATGGAAAGCTGGAGCAATACCAGGTGTCGCCGAATTAATCGACTCATCCACTGCCCGGCCACCGACCGGAGGACGCCATGTTTCGCCGTCATCTTTTGACCCTGCTGCTCGCCGCCGCGCCGGCAGCCGCTCAGCAGGTCCCCGACACCGCCTACGCGCGATTGGTGCGCGAAGCCACCACCGACTCGCGGTTTCTCCCGGCGTCGGTGGCGTCGCTGCCGGTCTCGACCGTCATTCCCTCACCGCTGCGTCACTTCGGCACCATCGTGGGTGCCCCAGGGGTGATGCACCACGCGGACGAGATCTACGGCTACTTCCGCGCGCTCGCCGCGGCCACGCCGCGCGTGCGCGTCGAGACCGTGGGGAAGACCGAGCAGGGGCGCGACATCGTGCTCGTGGTCATCGCCGACACCAGCCTGCTGCAGCACACCGATGCCTATCGGGCGGCGCTCGCGCGGCTCGCCGATCCGCGCACGGTCCAAGCGGCCGCGCTCGATTCCGTCCTGGCGGCTGCCAAACCGGTGTACTACCTGCAGGGCGGCCTCCATTCGACCGAGATGAACAGCCCCGAGATGTTGATGGAGCTGGCCTATCGGCTGGTGGCGAGCGACGAGGCGGCGATCCGCGCGATTCGCGAGCGCGTGGTCACGCTGATCAATCCGGTGAGCGAGCCGGACGGCCGAGATCGTCAGGTGGACTGGTACCTGCGCTACACGAAGAGCCGTCCCACGCCCGATGACGGATTCCCCCGCTCGCCCCCGTTCTGGGGCGACTACGCGTTCCACGACAACAACCGCGACGGCCTGCAGCTGGCCCTGCAGCTCACGCGGGCGATCTATCGGGTCTACTACGACTGGCACCCGCTGGTGATGCACGATCTGCACGAGTCGATTCCGCTGCTCTACGTGTCGACCGGGACGGGACCCTACAACGAGCACGCCGATCCGATCGCGATCAGCGAGTGGCAGCTGCTCGCCAACAACGACGTCACCGCCCTGGATGCGCAGGGACTTCCCGGCGTGTGGACCTGGGGTTTCTATGACGGCTGGTGGCCGGGCTACGCGCTGTGGATCGCAAACAATCACAACGCCATCGGGCGCTTCTACGAAACATTCGGGAATGCGGGCGCGAACACCTACGTGCGGGATCTGTCGGACGACAGCTACGCCGGAGACTCGGTGATCAGCCGCCAGTGGTACCGGCCCTGGCCGCCGACCCGGAAGGTTCGCTGGTCATCGCGCGACAACGTGAACTATTCCCAGGCCGGCGTGCTGGCGTCCCTGACGTTCACGGCGGACCACGCCGCGCAGCTGCTGCGCAACTCCTGGCAGAAGGGCGTCAACAGCATGACCCGAGGGCGCACGCAGAAGCCCTACGCCTACGTGATTCCCGCCTTCGGGCGCCAGCGTGATCCCGCTCGAGCGGCGTATCTCGTGAATCAGCTCGAGCGCCAGGGGATTGAAGTGCACCGACGCACCACCGGTGACTCCGCCGGGGCAGGGTTGGGTGACTTCGTGATTCGTCGCGATCAGCCCTACGGCGATCTCGTGGCGAACCTGCTCAGTGTGCAGAAGTATCCGGAGTCGTCCAAGTATCCGCCCTATGATGACATCGCCTGGACGCTGGGCGAGCTGTATGGCGTGACCGTCACCGCGGTCAACGACACGGCGGTGTTTCAGTGGAGCGGCCTCGAGCTGCTGCGGGACACCGTCGCGGCCAGCGGCGCCGTCACCGGGACCCCCGCGGGTCCCGTGTTTTTGATCAACTATCGCGCGCAGGGAAACGTGATCCCGGCGTTGTACGCCCTGGCCGCGCGGCAACCCAGGGCCAGGGCCTTCGCCGCGGAAACAGCGTTCGTCGCGGGAACCGACACGCTTCCGGCCGGCTCCGTCATCCTGGAGGGCGCCGCACCCAACACGATTCGCGATCTGGCACAGCAGTTCACGCTGACGGTGAGCGGCGTCGCCGCCGCGCCGGCCGTGCCTCGACACGCGCTCGACCTGCCGCGAGTAGGGATGTACCAGAGCTGGAATTCGACGCAGGATGCCGGGTGGGCGCGCTACACACTCGAGCGGTACGGCATTCCCTACACCGTGATTGACAAAGACGACCTGCGCCGCGGCGGCTTGCGCGCACGCTTTGATGTGATCCTGGTGCCGAGCTTCGGTGGGTCGGTGATGCAGATGGTGCATGGCATCGATCGCAAATGGGGACCGCTGGCCTACGAGCGGACGCGCGAAACGCCCAGTTTCGGCACGCCGTTCTCGTCACCGGACATCACCGGTGGCCCGGGGTTCGAGGGAATGGCGGAGCTGCAGCGCTTCGTCGATCAAGGCGGCACCATGATCACCCTTGGCGCCGCTACCGCGCTGGCTTCGGAAACTGGAATCGCCCGGCCGCTCACGCCGCACCGCACCAGCACGCTGTTTCATCCGGGCTCGATCGTGCGTGCGCGCGTGCTGCAGCGCCGCTCCCCCCTGCTCTACGGCTATCCCGACGTTCCCACGATTTTTCGTGGCAACGGCCCGCTTTACGAGGTGGCGGACCGCGACAGCGCCTACGTGGTTCTGCAGTACGGTGCCAAGCGCAAGGTCGAGCGGGATGAGGGCCCGATGCTGGGGATTCCGGATACGGCGCCCCGCGCCGCAGCTCCGGACAGCGCGAAAACCAAGGAAAAGGACGAGCCCTACGTCGTGTCGGGCATGGTGCGCAACGATCGGGAGATCGTGGGGCAAGGCGCGATCTTCGACATCCCGGTGCGCAGCGGCCGCGTGATCGCCTTCACGTTCAACCCACTGCACCGGTTTCTGACTCATCAGGGCTTTGCCCTGGTGTGGAACGCGCTCGCGAACTGGAACGATCGACCGTAGCCCTTAGACGGGAGTCACGCCCGCTCGCTGCAAGTGCTGGTTAGCCCGTGCCGCGGTTATTGGCGGCGTCCCTGCCCGACGAAAGAGAATGGCCAGGGACCACGTTGCGCCTGGGAATGTCACGGCCCACAGCGCGGCAATCCATATCAGCGAATGGACATACATCTGCAGCGCGATAAAGGGGAGCAATAGACCATTCGCAATGAGGAACCAGCGCACGATTCGCTCGGGTCCCTTGCCAGTGAACACCATGGCAGCGAAGAGCGAAGCCAGGCTCATGAAACTGTATCCGAGAATGTCCACGGCGTACAAGAAGGAATCGAACGGGACGAAGAGAAATGGCTCCATGCCTTCGATCCGGCCGGCGGCAAGTCGGGGACCAACCCAGGCGAGCTGCACAAAGTAGTTGATGCTGATCAGGGCTGCGTAGATGGTGGCGAATACGACAGCGCTGTGGCTCCAGACCTTCCGGTCGAGAGACGCTGCCTGGTGGATGCTGACAACGAGCACGAGAAACGAGGAGCCGAGGAACAGGGATGGCGTGAGGAGCACGACTATCCCCAGTGGGGTACTGGAACTCTCGGGCCCTCCCTGTGACCCGAGCCATCCCAACCACTCTGCGATCTGCCCGACATCATAGGTGATGCTGAACACGGTCGCGAGTACTGCGGACCAGAATCCGACCGTCCTGACTGCAGGCGACACACGAGCGAGCATGGCGAACCTCCTTGCCGCGCATGTTGCCTGGAGAGGGCTGACGAAGGAATGAGGTCTTCCTGAGCGGGGCCTCATTCGTTGCCGGAGCGGAGCCAAGCGCCTTCATGGTCGGTTTCGCCTTCCTTCATCTGATGAGTCCTAGGTTGCGGCATACCTCATCGCAGGTGGCGGTATGCCCGATGTCGAGCTGGAACCGTACGCGGAGGCCCTGACAGAATTTCCGATCACGGGCACTCCCGGCGAGAAACTCGCGGCCGCGGTGACGTTTGCCGTGCGCGCGCCGTCCAACCGGAACAGCCAACCGTGGGTGTCCCGGATCGCCGGCGACACGCTGGAGCTGCGCGCCGATCGCTCGCGCGCGCTGCCCGTGGTCGACCCCGAGGACCGTGAGCTCATCATCTCCTGCGGTGCGGCGCTGTTTCACGTCGGCTTGGTGTTACGGCATTACGGCACAATGCCCCGAATCGAGCGATTCCCCGACCCCGGTGACCGCGATCTTCTGGCACGGGTCTACCTCGGGGCGCCGCGCCAGCGCACCGCCGAAGATGAGGCACTGTACCACGCCATCTCAGAGCGTCGCACCTACCGACACCGGTTCGAGGATCGCTGTCTCCCCGATGGGCTGGATGCCACGCTGGAGCTGGCGGCGCGGGCGGAATGCGCCTGGCTGCACGTGTTTCGAACCGCTGACGCGCGTAAGGCCGTAGCCGACCTCGTGGCCGAAGCAGATCGCCTCCAGATGTCGATGAAGCCCTACCGTCTTGAGCTCGCTTCCTGGCTGCGACCAAACAGGAGCAACCGCCGCGATGGCATGCCGGGGTACGCCCTCGGCCTCGGGTCTTTCAGGGCCGCCTGGGGGCCAGCCGCGATGCGGATGTTCGACGCCGGACGTGGCCAGGCCGCCCGGGACCGCCAGATGGTGGCCGATGCGCCGATGCTCGCCGTGCTCGGCACGGCCGGGGACACGCCGTATCCCTGGCTGGTGGCGGGAGAAGCAGTCGCCCGCGTGCTGTTGCGCGCTCAGGTGAGCGACATCACGGCGTCCTTCCTCAACCAACCCATCGAGGTCCCCGAGCTACGCCGGCGGCTTCAGACTCTGTCGGGACGCGTCGGCTTCCCCCAGCTCCTACTGCGCTTCGGATACGGACAGCCGGTCCGCGCCACACCGCGTCGTCCTGTCCCGGAGGTCATTCAAGCGTAGGGCGCAAGCGGGGGGTTGGGAAAATCGGACGTGAATCGGAAAATCGAACGCCGGGATCCTCAGGGATCCCGGCGTTTGTGCGGCGCAGCCTTCACTCAGGGCTTCAGCGTCTTCGGCAGTGCGATGTCGACCTTGATCTGGCGAGCTTTGGCTTTTTCGATTTTCGGCAGCACCAGCGTCAGCAGGCCGTGCTCATAGGTCGCCTTGATCGCGTCGGCGTTCACCGTGCCGGGCAACGTGAAGGTGCGCTCGAAGGTCCCGTAGGTCCGTTCATAGCGATGGACCTTCTCCGCCTTCTCTTCAGCAATCTGCTCCTTCTTGCCCTGAATCGTGAGGACATTGTCCTCGACCGAGATCTTCACGTCCTCCGGCTTCACGCCGGGGATCTCCGCCACGATGCGGAGGAACTCGGGCTCCTCGAAAATGTCCACCACCGGCACCCAGGCCGTCGTCGGGAACTCGGGGGTCGCCCAATCGACGTAGGTCAGCGGCTCGTTGAAATACTTGCCCATCCGCCGCTCCAGGCGATACAGCAGGTCGAGCATCGGGTCCCCAACCGGTTTGCGAATGACTCCGAACATTGTTTCTCACCTCCCTTCGTGCCAACAACGTATCACGGAGGCGATGAAGCGGGACTGAAATGATCGTGAGAACTCAGCCTCGGCGCGAACGAGACGCGCCGCAGTGCTGCCGTGGTGTCAAACGGCATGGGCGGATTGATACCCGCCCTTCTTGCCCTCACCGCGGCATGGCAGCCGGCACAGTCGCTCGG
>DATFGN010000083.1:0-2488 GCA_035249405.1 Gemmatimonadales bacterium | reverse complement strand
GCACGCTGCGGCACCGCGACGGCGCCCGCGCCCCATCCGTCCTGCGCGGCAGTTTCGCCGTGGACGCCCGGACCGACACGGTAGCGCTCGACATCGACGCGCAGGTCGACACACTCGCGCTCGATGGCCTGGCTGCGGACGCTGCGCACGCGCCGCTGATCGGGTCGGTGCGGGGGACGGCCCGACTCGTCGGCCGGCTCGATTCGCTGGAGATGCACGTGGCGCTGGCCCGCCTTGGTGGCGGTGGCTCCGTGAAAGCCGACGGAGCGGTCGTCATGCTCCCGGACCGCCTCGGCACCCACTCGCTGCTCTTCGAGGGCCGGCAGCTTTCGCTGGACCGTTGGATTTCCGGCGCCCCGCCGTCGTCCCTCAACGTCACCATTCAGGGCTCCTTCGAGATCGATTCGGCGGGGGTCGCCCCCGTGGGTGACGTCCTCGCCCGGCTCGCGTCATCGCGGGTAGCCGGAACAACACTGGACAGCGGCGCCGCGCATGCCCGATTCCGGGACGGCCGCATGCAGCTGGACACCGTGTGGCTGCGGCAGCCGGGCCTCATCACCGAAGGGACGGGCGCTCTGGGGTGGCGGCGACCGGGGGCCGGCGAAGTACTGCTCAGTCTCGACGCCGACAGTCTGAACCGTCTCGACTCGCTGTTCGCGTGGCTGGGTGGTACGTGGAACGACACAACGCGGGCGGTATTGGACAACGGCGCCGCGTTGGCACACCTCCGATTGGCCGGCGCGCTCGATTCATTGGCGATCGGTGGCTTGGGAGAAGTGCAGCGCCTCGCGATCGGCGACTGGCGCGTCCCGTCTGCCGGCATCCGTGGCCAGCTCGAGCCGGGGCCGGTTCCGCTGGTCTGGCTCGACGTCAACGCCGATTCGATTGCGAGTGGGTCGCTCGGATTCGGCGCCGCGGCGGGGAGCCTGCGGGGGCGGGTCGATTCGTTGACCTGGCAGGCGCGGACGCGCATCGGGGACCTGGGCGGCATCGCGGCGTTCGGGCGGTTCGCGGATGACAGCGTCGCCGCACGCAGGATCGCGCTCGATTCGCTCGGCGTCGCGATCCCCGGCGGCGTCTGGGCGCTCGAATCCCCGACGGAGATCGTCATCGGCGACAGTGCCGTGACGGTGGACAAGCTGGCCTTGCAACGCGTGAATGGAAAAGGACGCTTGGAGCTGGATGGGACGATCCCCACGCAGGGTACGGGGGATGTTCAGCTCCACATCGACGGCCTGCCACTCGCCGGCGTCTACGCTTTGCTGCAGCGTGATACCACGGGGGCCGGGGGGACGGTACAGGCGGATGTGCGGTTGTCGGGGACCCGGCGTGATCCCGTGTACAATGGCCAGTTCGCGGTCGTCCCCACCGATTCCTCCGAGGGCGTGGCGCTCGATGGCAAGGTCGCCTACCTCGCCCGCCGACTGGACGGCGACGCGCGCCTGCGGATCTCGGGCCGTCAGGTACTGGCGCTGACGGCGCACCTGCCGATCAACCTGGCGCTGCAGCGGGTGGCGCGCCGCCAGGAATCGGACACGATCGCGATCGGGGCGATCGCCCGGGACGTCGATCTGTCGGCGTTGGAGGTGCTGACGTCCACCCTGCGCGACGTGCAGGGACACCTCACCGCCGACGTCGGGATCCGCGGGACGTGGAACAATCCGCTGCTCCGCGGCAACCTCCAGATCGATTCGGGTGCGCTGAGTATCCCCGCCCTGGGCGTCCGCTGGCAGAACATCCTCGGGCGGTTGCGCCTGGGCGGGGATACCATCGCCGTGGATTCGTTGATCCTGCACAGCGAGCGCGGACTGGCCGACGTCTCCGGCACGGTGCGCTTCGACCGGCTCACGCGTCCGGTGCTGGCGCTGGAAATCCGGGCGCGCGACTTCAAGGCGCTCGAGATTCGCGGCAACTTGAGCGTCACGGGCGATGCGCAGTTGTCGCTGCGTGGACCAGTTTTCGGTGCGACCCTCTCCGGAACCGGGACCGTCACCAACGGCGTGCTCTACTTCGCCGACCTCGTGGAGAAGCGGATCATCGATCTGGACGCGCCCGACCCGGCGCTGGCGACGCTGATCGATACGTCGCTGGCGGCGGTGATCGAGCGTCAGGGTCTGGGCCCGGGCCTGCACAACCTGTTCCTCGACAGCCTTTCCATTCAAGGACTGCAGCTCACTATGGGCAGCAGCGTCTGGCTGCGCTCCAACGAGGCCAACATTCAGCTCACGGGTCGATTGAATGTGAACAAGGTCCTCCGCAACTACCTGTTGACGGGGACGCTCCTGGGACCGCGCGGCACGTATCGGCTGAAGGTGGGTCCGGTCACTCGGGAATTCATCGTCACGCAGGGCACGGTGCGGTATTTCGGCACGCCGGATCTCGACGCCGGGCTCGACATCGAAGCGCAGCACGTGGTCAATCCAGTGCCCACGCCCGGTAATCGCGGCATCGAGCCCGTCACCGTCATCGCGCATATCGGGGGAACCCT
>DATFGN010000082.1:0-7210 GCA_035249405.1 Gemmatimonadales bacterium | reverse complement strand
AGTCCGGGGATGCAGGGTTTGGTGGGGGGTCGCGGAGCCGGCGTGGCGGACGTGGTCGCGGTGGCCGCGGTCGCGGCGGCGACCGTGGGGAGCGTAACGGCGAAGAGCGCGGCGATTCGATGTCCCGGACTGCTCCGCCGGCGCGGGCTGCGGAACCCTCGGCTCCACCACTGCCACCGCCTTCTACGCCGTCGCAGCCGGACGAGGGCGGTTCCTTCTGGTCCAAGGTCAAGCGCGGGTTGATCGGCGGCGAGTGATCCGCTCGCCGTTATCGTCTGCGTTCTACGCGCGACCGACGGTTGAGGTCGCGCGTCGGCTTTTGGGGCAGATCATCGTCAGCGAGATCGACGGTCGCCGCACCATCGGCCGCATCGTGGAAACCGAGGCCTACCTCGGGCCCCATGACCCCGCCAGCCATGCTTTCGGTGACCGGCGCACCGCCCGGACGGAGGTGATGTACGGTCCGCCCGGCACGGCGTACGTCTACTTCACCTACGGCATGCATTGGTGTCTGAACGCCGTGACCGAGCGCGCCGGCTATCCGGCGGCGGTGCTGATCCGGGCGCTCGAGCCGCTGGACGGGCTGCCCGTGATGCGGCGCCGTCGCGGGCGAGTACCGGACCAGGATCTGTGCGCCGGCCCGGCCCGGCTGTGTCAGGCCCTCGGTATTACAGGGAAGGAGAATGGCCGCCCGTTGACGCGAGGAAGGCTCCGCATAGTACGCGACCGGCGCCCGAAGGCGCCGGTCGAAGTCACAGGGCGGGTCGGCGTGACGGTCGCAGCTGACTGGCCGCTGCGCTTCGTAATCGCCGGGTCCGAGTGGTTGTCGCGCTAGTGCGCGGTGTTCACGTCTTCCTTGGCGCCACCGATTGCGTAGCGGATCCCCCCCTGAAGCGTGTGGGTCGATCCCGAGATCAGGAAATTCTTAGACGCCGACGTGAGCATGTACTGCCCGTACACCGCCAGCCTGCTGACGTTGATCTGAAATCCGGCCATGATCCAGGCGACGGCGGTGCTCCCGGCGTCGTCGACGGTGCTTTGCGCCGCGAACTGGTCGTTGGCGGTCGCGCACTGGGAGTTGGGCGTCGTATTGGTGCAGTCCGCCAAGGCGTTCGGGATGGTCATGATGGCGAAGCCCCCGCCCGCGTATGGCTCGATGTGCCCCTGCAGCGGAAACGCGAGCACGCCGACGAACAACCGCCGCACCTGGCTGAAGGTGGCATCGCGCAGGCCGGACGCCGAGTTGGGGTCGAAGACGGTGGCGCGAGCGTCGCTGAGGAAGAACGCCTGCTCGCCGCCGATGTAGAGCGCCGAGCGCTTGGCCGTGATCAGCCAATGGCCGCCGAACAGCGGGTCAAACGCGTACCCCTGGGCATTGGTCTGGTACAGGAAGCCGCCGGCCTGGGCGCCCCAGTACCAACGATAGGAGTGTTCCCCGAGCGACTCCTGGGCCGCCGCTGGGCGGGGGGAGACGAACGGTGTCACGAGCAAGGCGCACAGCGCCAAACGGAACAGCGGCTTCATCGCACTCCTCCACGGGTTTACCGGCAGCGGCTGGCGGCCGGGACCCCCAAAATAGGGATCGGCGTCCGTTTGGCAAGCCATCGTGACAGAGCTAGGCTATTGCGGGAGTGTCGGTTAAGTCGGTGGTTCGTGAAACTACTTGAGGTCTGCCTTCCTCTACCGAAATAATACCGAAGATTTGCTGTCGTAGATGCTTCAATGATGTCTTATGAGTGTCTATATCAACTGCAGTTGTTTCCCGACCTTCGCAAACGCACGCAATGCGAAATCCAGATCATCCTTGGTGTGCGCGGCCGACAGCTGGCAGCGCACACGCGCGTGTCCCTGGGGCACCACCGGAAAGCCGAACCCGGTCACGAACACGCCCGCCTCCAGTAACCGGTCGCTCATCGCGATCGCCTTGGCGGTTTCCCCGAGGATCACCGGCACGATCGGGGTCTCACCGGGGAGCGGCTTGAAGCCGAGGGCCTGGAGCTGATCCCGGAAGTACGCGGCGTTCCGGTGCAGCCGGGCCACGCGCTCGGGCTGCGCCTCGAGCACCGCCACGGCGGCGAGCGCGCTGGCGGCGACGGTGGGCGGCAGGGCGTTGCTGAACAGCTGCGGGCGCGAGCGCTGGATCAGGTAGTCGATGAGCGCGCCGGAGCCTGCGGTGAACCCCCCGGCGGCACCGCCCAGCGCCTTTCCCAACGTCGAGGTGATGATGTCGACGGCCCCGAGCACGCCGTAATGCTCGGCCGTGCCGCGCCCGGTCTTCCCCAGCACGCCGGTCGCATGCGAGTCGTCGACGGCGACGATCGCGTCGTGCGCCCGGGCGAGGGTGAGAATGTCGGGCAGCCGGGCGATGTCCCCTTCCATCGAGAAGATCCCGTCGGTGAAAATGAGCCGGCGTCGCGCTCCCCGGGCCGCGCTGAGTTTCTGCTCCAGGTCCGCCATATCCGAATGGCGGTACACGGCCGTCTGGCACTTGGTGATCGCCTTGGCGAGGCGGATCGAGTCGATGATCGAAGCGTGATTCAACTGGTCGGAGATGACGATGTCCTGTTCGCCCAGGATGGTGGGGCAGAGGCCTTCATTGGCATTCCAACAGCTGACGTAGGAGAGCGACGCCTCACACCCCACGAGCCGGGCGAGTGCGGCCTCCAGCTCCCGGTGGATCGTGAAGGTGCCGCAAATGAATCGCACCGAGCCGGTGCCCGCGCCAAAGTGGTCCAGCGCTGCCTTCCCCGCCGCCACGACGTCCGGCTCGTTGCACAGTCCCAGGTAGTTGTTCGACGACAGAATCACGACGTCGCCGCGGCCCTCCATGCGGGCACGCGCGCCCTGGGGAGACTCGAGATGGTTGAGCCGCTTGTACACGCCGTCGCGCTTGAACTGATCCAGCTCGGACTGCAGGCTGCTGCTGAGACTCATGCGATCTCCAGGATGACCTTGCCCGCGTCCCCGGACCGGATTGCGGCGAGGGCGTCGTCGATGCGGCTGAGGGGGAAGCGGTGTGTGATGACGGGGCGGGGGTCCAGCAATCCGGCGGTGAGGAAGCGGCGCATCTCGTGCCAGGTCCCGTACATCTTGCGGCCGATGACGCCGTACACCGTGATCCCCTTGAAGATGATCTCACTCGCGAGATCGATCGCGATCTCGCCTTTGGGGATTCCCAGCAGCTGGACGTGCCCACCCATCCGGGCGGCGCGAAACGCCTGGTGCAGGGCCGAGGGGATGCCGGACATTTCGCACACCACGTCCGCTCCCTCGCCGCCCGTCTCCGCCGTCACGACTTGCACGACGTCCTCGGTCGCGGCGTTCACCGTCACGTGGGCCCCCATGCGGGTTGCGAGCGCCAGCCGCTTGGGGTTGATGTCGGACGCGATGACGCGCGCCGCCCCGGCGGCGCGCGCGATGCCCACGGCGAAGCAGCCGATCGGCCCGCAGCCCACGACCAGGACGGTACTGCCCGGGATGTCGGCGCTGAGCACCGTATGAAAGGCGTTGCCCATCGGATCCATGATGGCGCCGACTTCAGTCGGGATGCTCTGCAGCGGCAGCACGTTGGTGGTCGGCATCGCGATGAATTCGGCGAACGCGCCGTCGCGGTCGACGCCGATGATGCGGGTGTTCTTGCAGATGTGCCCGTTGCCGGTGCGGCATTGCAGACAATGGCCGCACACGATGTGTCCCTCCGCTGTCACGTTTTGCCCCACGCTGAGACCGGTCACGCCCTCCCCGACCTGCACGATCGCTCCCGCAAACTCGTGCCCGATCACGACCGGGGGACGGATGCGTCCCTGCGCCCACGGATCCCAGTCGGCGATGTGGAGATCCGTGCCGCACACGCCGGCGTGACGCACCGCGATCAACACCTCGCCACGGCCCGCTACGGGCTTGGGGACTTTGGTGACCGTGAGACCCGGTGCACGTTTTTCCTTTACGACGGCCTGCATCAGATCGGGCATGGACGGCTTGAGGGAGGAGACGGCCAATAGACTAGACGCGGGGGTCTCGAAACGCAAAGCGGGACCGGCTGACCGGTCCCGCTGCATCCATCATGGTGCTACCGAGCGGTCAGGCCCTTATGCGTGCGGATCCACCGGGAGGCGGCGGTGCACGTGGTCACCGGACTCCAGATCATCGTCGCACCAACAATACGCCCAAATCCGGGCCGGGCGCAGGATGCGCTGGCCGGCGCTGAGGACGATTCCGATCGGCTCGTCGTCGAGGACGAGCGGCAAACTGGTCATGATCTCACTCGCATCCGTGTGGGTATGTCGATCCACAAGAAGGCAAGACGAGGGCCACTCGTGATAAGTGTGTAACTTATTGATTATCAGTTAGTTACATTATTGGCGGGAAACAGGAAATCGTTATTCCGACACGTTCACTTGCGTGTCCGACTGACGCGGGGACTTCGAAGCGGAGAATCCTCCGCGCCGCCCACGCGGTCGGCGATTGATCTGCCAATCGCCATAGAGCCCGAGCAGGGTGTCGGTGCCGATGGGAATCACGTGCTTCGGCTCGTCGCCGTTCCAGGGCAGGACGACATGCATCCCGCCTTCGGGTGTACGGCGCTGCAGGTCGCGAACCAGCGCCTCCCGCACGTCGGGCTCCAGCGCAGCCAACGCCGCCGGGTGCAAGACCGCGATCGTCACCGTGACGTCGGGCATCCAGTTCCCGAACTGGACGACGAGGGCATGGAACCGGGCCGCGAGCTGCTCCGCCACCGCGCGCCCCTCGGCGGCTTCGACCGCCGACAGGTCCTGGTCCAGCAGCAGCACCTCGACATCGTGCGCGGCGATGAACAACGCGGCCGGGAGCGCCGCCGCGCCGATGACCACGGCCGCGTCGCCCGCTTCCAGACGCCGGGCGCAGGCGACGAGCGGTCCCGCCGACTCGAGCTCCCAGTGCGTCGCCGCGCGCTGGGCGGTCCGTAGGGCCCGGTGGCGGCGTGCCCAACGCTGGAATCCGGGAAGGCGCAGCCGGCGCGCAATGATCCGGTCCACGTGCTCGAGCAGGAGGACTTCGGTGAGCAGGTACTGATCGGCGGCGGCGATCTCGAGCTCGCGCACCGCTTCGTCGCCGATCTCGAGCAGCTCGGCGCGCGACAGGCCGTTCTTGTACTCCTCGATGCGTTGAAACAGGAATTCCTCGAACTCCTGGCGCAGCGAGCGGGCCGGACGTCGCGGCCGGGGCCCACCGCCGCGGGCGCCATGGTCGAAGGCGTTCAGCATGGCTCGACGTGCACCGTGACCTCGGCCAGCTGGAGGTCGTGTTTCAGGCGATGCTCCACTTCGTCGGCGATAGCGTGCGCGGCTGCGACGTTGGTGTCCCGGTCGACGGCGATCGTCACCTCGGCGTACTTCACCTGCGCGCCGCCCCGCGAGCGGATGGCATACGCCCCACGCACCCCCGAGACGGCTTCGGCGACCGACTGGATCTCGTCGCGGGGCAGGGCGCGCTCGTCCACCAGCACCGGCACGGTCCGCTGCGTGATCTGATAGCCGACGCGCACGATCAGCATCGCGATCACGAGCGCGATGACGGGATCCGCCCACCACCAGCCGAGTCGAGACAACAGCAGACCCGCGATGACGCCGATGGTGATGTACACGTCGCTCTGGGTATGCGCTGCGTCCCACACCAGGAGCTCGCTGCCCAGCTCGGTCCCGCGCCGCCGCTCGTACCAGGCGACCAGCGTATTCAACCCGAGCCCGCTCAAGAGGAGGCCGAGCTGCGCGGTGGTGATGTCGGGCGCCGGATGCGCGTTGAACAAGCGCCCAATCGCGTTCCGCGTCAGCTCGAAACAGGTGATGGACAGGAAGCCGACGATCACCAGCGCGCCCAGCGTTTCGAATTTCCGGTGACCGTAGGGGTGGTCCTCGTCGGGCCCCCGGGCCGCTACCCCGACCAGGATCAGGGCGATGACGTTGTTCAGCGCGTCCACCGACGAGTGCAGCGCATCGCCCAGGACGCCGAGTGAGCGGGTCGCGAGCCCCACGACGAGCTTGGCGACCACCACGACCACATTCGCGATCAGGAGGCCCAACAACACACGCCGGATCAGGGCAGTCCGGTCCTGGGCCTCGGGCCGGGCGGATGGCATGGCTAGCAAGGTTGTAAGACTGGTGCCCGGAGTCAACCCTTTGCGGTGCTGTGCGTTGTGCGTTTCAGTCCAGCACCCTCAGAATCGCTCCCTTCAGATAGCCCGTCTCGGGAATCGTCACGATCTCGGGGTGATCGCTGGCGGCGCCGCTCACCTGCACGAGCTCGAGCCGGCGACCGCTATCCCGGGCGGCTCCGACGAGCATCGTCAGGAAATCGGCCCGGTGGACGTGGTAAGAGCAGGAGCAGGTGAACAGCACACCTCCCGCGCCCAGCAGCCGCATGGCGCGCAGGTTGATCTCTTTGTAGCCGGCCAGTGCCCGCGGGACACTGTCCTTGGTTTTCGCGAAGGCCGGAGGATCGAGGACGATGGTATCGAACCGTTCGCGCGCCCGCTCCAGCATGCGCAGGAGATCGAAGGCGTTCGCTTCGCGCCAGGTGATGGTGGCGAGCCCGTTCAGCTCGGCATTGCGCCGGCCCCGCGCCAGCGCCTCGGCGCTCTGATCCACGGCGACGACGCTCCCCGAGCGGCGGGCGAGATGCAGGGCGAACGAGCCATGATAGGTGAACAGATCGAGCGCGTGGCCGCCCGGCCGGGCGAGCGAGGCGATCAAGGCGCGATTATCCCGCTGATCGAGAAACGCGCCGGTCTTCTGTCCGTGCCGGAGCGCCGCGAGGTAGCGCAGGTCGTGCTCGACGACAAGGACCTCATCCGGAACCGCCCCATGCACCACGCGGGTCTCGAGCGGCAATCCTTCATGGCGCCGGACGGCAGCGTCGTTGCGCAGCAGGATTCCTTCCGGAGCGAGCACGGCGCGAATGGCTTCGATCACGTCCGCCTCGACGGCTTCGAGCCCGGCCGACAGGATCTGCGCCACGACCACCGCGCCATAGCGATCCACGACGAGCGATGGCATGCCGTCCCCCTCGGCGTGGACGACGCGAAATGCAGTCGCGGGGATTGCGGCACGGCGTGCGGCCGCCGCGCCGATGCGCGCCGTCCACCACGCGGCATCGATCGCCGTGTCCTGAGTGCTGAGGAGGCGCAACCGGATCTCGCTCCTGGGCGAGTACAACGCCCGGCCGAGGAACGCCC
>DATFGN010000081.1:0-3541 GCA_035249405.1 Gemmatimonadales bacterium | reverse complement strand
CTCCGGGTCGGTCATGATGGTGGCGGGATTCGAATTGACGAGGATGACCTCGTACCCTTCTTCTTTCAGGGCTTTGACCGCCTGGGTGCCGGAGTAATCGAATTCCGCCCCCTGCCCGATGACGATCGGGCCGGACCCGATCAGCAGAATACGATGCAGGTCAGCTCGTTTGGGCATCGAGCACGTCCTGAAGCAGTTGGTCGAGCGTGCGCCGTGGCGCCCAGCCGGTCGCCTCACGCAGCTTGGTCGCGTCCCCCACCAGCCAGGGTACCGCATCGGTGCGCACGTCGGCCGAATCTACCTCGAGAATCGGCTGCCACCCGCTCAGCGCGCACATCCGCAGCACCACATCCTGCAGGCCCACCGGCTCTCCGGACGCGACGTTGTACACCTCGCCGGGGGTGCCATCGCTCAAGAGCCGCACGTATGCCTCGACCACGTCGGTGACGTGGAGAAAATCCCGCACGCCGTCCAGCAGTCCGGTGGCGATCGACGGTGCTCGCGAGCGCCGAGCCATCAGCACGCGGCGGGCATACTTGGGGATCAGGGCCCGCTCGCTTTGCCCCCGGCCGGTGTGCGGTGAAGGGCGCGCGATGACGACTCGCAACCCCGCGCGCCGGCACTCCATCATCGCCGCCAACTCCGCCCCCATCTTGCTGGCCGCGTAAGCGGACACCGGGGCCGTCGGGTCCGTTTCCAGGCGCGGCACCTCCGGTCCGGGCCCATACACCTCCACCGTCGAGACGACCAGGACGAGCGGATCGGCATCCCCGGCCCGTTTGGCTTCCGCCAGCGCCCGGGCCAGGCGCGCCGTCCCCCCCGCATTCTCGTTCCAGGCCCGACCCGGGCTCCGCTCCGCGACGGTCACCCAGCTGACGGCGGCCAGATGGGCCACGGCATCCCACCCGCCCTCGGCGACGCGGCGGACCGACTCGTCGTCCGCCAGCTCGAGGGGCACCCAGGTCACCCGATCGCGCTCGGCGGCAGTGAAGCGCGCCGCCCGGTGATCCTCCCCGGGGCGAAAGGTGCCGACGACGACGTGGCTATCCGCCACCAGCCGGCGCGTGAGCCAGGAGCCGACGAAGCCGTCGGCGCCGGTGACAAGCACCTTCACGCGAGGCGCGCCAGGTCCGCGTCCATCATCATCCGCACCAGATCCGCGAACGCGACCGTGGGGCGCCAGCCGAGCTGTGCCCGCGCCTTGGCGGGATCGGCGAGCAGCACGTCGACCTCGGCCGGACGCACGAGCGCGGGATCCACGACGACGTACTGCGTCCAGTCGAGTCCCGCATGCGCGAACGCGATCTCACACAGCTCGCGCACGGTGTGGGTTTCGCCGGTCCCGATCACGAAATCCTCGGGTGTCGGTTGCTGCAACATGCGCCACATCGCGTCGACGTAGTCGCCCGCGAATCCCCAGTCCCGTCCCGCGTCCAGGTTGCCGAGTCGCAGCTCGCGCGCCTTCCCGCGCGCGATGCGCGCGACGCCGTGGGTGACCTTGCGGGTCACAAACTCGAGGCCGCGCCGGGGCGACTCGTGGTTGAACAGGATGCCGCTGACCGCGTAGAGCCCGTAGGACTCGCGATAGTTCACGGTGATCCAGTGGCCGTAGACTTTTGCGACGCCATAGGGAGATCGCGGATAGAACGGGGTGGACTCGCGCTGCGGCGTTTCCAACGCCTTGCCGAACATTTCCGAGGAGCTGGCCTGGTAAAAGCGGGCCTCGGGGTGCGCCAGGCGCACCGCCTCGAGGAGGCGGGTGACGCCTAACGCGGTGAATTCCCCGGTGAGCACGGGTTGGGTCCAGGACGTCGGCACGAAGCTCTGCGCGGCGAGGTTGTAAACCTCGTGGGGCCGCGCGTCGCGCACCACACTGGTGAGCGAGTGCTGGTCGAGCAGGTCCGCGGGCACGATATGCAGGCGGTCCAGCAGGTGGCCGATCCGTTCGTACGAGTCGTGCGAGGTGCGGCGTACGACGCCGACGACTTCGTATCCCTTTTGCAGCAGCAGCTCCGCCAGGTAGGAGCCGTCCTGACCGGTGATCCCAGTGATCACCGCGGTGCGGCGGGGTTGTGCCGCTTCCCCACCGGCTTTAGGTTTCCCCGCCGCTTCCCCTTTCATGCTCGGATCGACTCATGGCGCGTGTGTGTGAAATCTGTGGCAAGGGCCCGGCGACGGGCCACAACGTGAGCCACGCGAACAACAAGACCAATCGCCGCTGGTATCCCAACCTCCAGCGCGTGCGGGCGCGGGTGGACGGCGCTACGCGCCGGTTGCGCGTATGTACCCGCTGCCTCAAGTCGAACCGGGTGACGAAGGTCGCTTGAAAAAAGGGGGACCCGCCGGGTCCCCCTTGTCGTCGCGCTCACCGCGCTCCCCACCCGTCGCACTCGCTCACTCACTCAGCAGCTCGATCCGGGCCACATCGGCGCCGTCGCCGGGCCGATGGCCGAGCTTGACGATGCGCGTGTAACCACCGGGGCGCGCCGCAAAGCGCTTCCCCAGCTCCGTGAACAGGCGGTGCGTGACCTCGCGATCCTTCAACTTGCGCTCCACGAGACGCCGGGCGTGCAGGTCGCCCCGGCGCGCCAGGGTGATGAGCCGTTCGGCATAGGGCCGCAGCTCCTTGGCCTTGGCCTCCGTGGTCTGAATCCGGTCGTGCCGGAATAGACTGGTGGCCAGGTTGGCCAGCAGCGCCTTGCGATGACTGGAGGTGCGGGAGAGCTGCCGCCCCTTGGCGCGATGCCGCATCCTACTCTTCTCCCATCTCCGTCGCGTGAGCCATTGGCGCCACGCCAGGATCGACGACCCGCATGGTCCCGTCCAGATCTTCGAACCGCATCGCGAAATTCAGCCCCTCGCGGCGCAGCATCTCGGCGATCTCGCCCAGCGCCTTCTCGCCCACGTTCTTCACCTTAAGCAGGTCGCCTTCGCTGTACTGCACGAGGTCCGAGAGGGTGCGGATGTTGGAATTCTTGAGCGAATTGACCGACCGGACCGACAACCCGAGGTCGTCGATCGAGCGCGTCAGCGACCCCGCGAGCCCCTCCGTCGCGGCCCCGCCCGACATGGGCGATTCCGCCGCGACCATCGGGACCTTGCCGAAGTCGACGAAGAACCGGAAGTGCTCCTGGGCGAGCGCGGCGGCATAGGCTACCGCGTCTTCCGGGGAAATCGTGCCGTTGGTTTCGACCGAAATCGTGAGCCGGTCGTAGTCCGTCCGTTGACCCACGCGCGTTTCGGCCACCGTGAAGTTGGCGCGGCGCACGGGGTTGTAGATGGAATCGACGCGTACCACGTCAACCGGCAACGTCCGATCGACCGGATGCGCTTCGGCCTCGACGTACCCGCGCCCCTTGTTCACGTACAGGTCGCCGGCGACTTCCCGGTCATCCTGGAGCGTGAACAACAGCTGGTCCGGGTTGACGATGGACACGGCAGAATGCGGCTCGATGTCACGCGCGTACACCGGCCCCGCCTTGTCGCGATGCACGTGCAGCACCGCTTCATCGACGTCCGGATCGAGCACCAGCGTCAGCTG
>DATFGN010000080.1:0-12219 GCA_035249405.1 Gemmatimonadales bacterium | reverse complement strand
CCCCGGAGCGGTGGACACGGACATGTGGAACGCGATCGATCCGGACAACCGACCCGGCTTTCGCAAACGCAAGCACATGATGCGGCCCGAGGACGTGGCGGAGGCGGTGCTGTTCGCTGTGACGCGGGAGGAGCGGCTCATCGTGACCGAAATCCGCATGGCGCCGGCGCGACGGTGAGAAACGCTATCAGCCTTCAGCTGTCGGCTTTCCGCTTGTTGCTTGGCACCACCCTGTCTGCGCAACAGGTTCCACCACTGCCGGATTCGACCGGTTGGGGCGTTCAAGTCCTTGCGTTCTCGCGGGCACCGGACAGCGCCATCTGGGTGGGGACGTACGGACAGGGGATCTTCGTGCTTCGCCCCGGGGCGACGAGGTGGGAGCACATTCACTCCTCGGATGACACGGCCGCGCACGCGATCTCGTGGGATTTCGTCCATGCGTTCGGCTTCGGCGCGGGTGGGGAGATCTGGTACGGGACCGTCGGGAATGGATGGGGTGTCTCGACCGATGGTGGCAAGACGTGGAAGAACTGGGAATTCCGCCAACTGGGCCCCGAGTGGCAGTACGTCGCCCCGAACGGGATCGTGACCCGTGGCGATACGGTCTACATCGGGACCGCGGACGGGATCAAAATGACCTGGGATGACGGGGCGACGTGGCGGGTCGTCACCGATTCCGCCGGCGTGACGACGGCGCGCGATTCGGTGTGGGGGCGGATTCACAGCCAATACGTGCTGTACCTACGCCACGGCATGCACGACAGCCTCGTCGTGTGGCACTTGCACGGCGTCGCCACATCGGGCGACGGTGGACGCACCTGGGTCGAGCGGGCAGCGCCGTCATGTCGCCGCTCCTGCCAAGGGAACACGGGCGATGACGCCGTTGCGGCGGCGCTGTCCAGTATCGCGCGCAGTGGTGCCGCGCCGGCAGGCGCCGCAATCGCCAAACCGCGCCACGCGTGGTTTCGTCGACCGATCGATCCGAACGACCAGCCCCACATCGACCAGACGTACCGCTTCGGCTCGACCATGGGCGGCAACTTCCAGCCGCACCAGGGCGTCGAGTTCAACAACCCCGACGGCACACCGGTGCATGCGATTGGTGACGGGGTCGTGGTTTTCTCGGGGTCGGCCGAAGCAGGCGCCAATACGATTGCGATCTTGCACAGCCGACGGCTGAAAGCCGAGAGCGGACAGCCCCATTTTGTCTTTTCCGTCTACTACCACAACACCAGGCTGCTCGTCCCCAGCGGGCGCCGCGTGAAAGCCGGCGACGTGATCGCGCTCGTGGGCAATACCGGCCGGGCCACGAACGACCACCTCCACCTCGAGGTGCATGCCGCTCCGACCACCGACTCGAGCATGATCGTGCGCGCCGACGTTCGCTATCCGCCCTTCAACACGAACCCCGAATTGTGGATCGCGCCGCTCCCGGGCACCGGTCTCCTCGCCGGGCAGGTATGGGACTCGACCGGCCAACCGGTGCCGCAGGCGCGGATCTACGGCCTGGTGAAGCCGGAGCCGCAGGAGACCCCGTTTTCCTTCATCGAAACCTACGGGCCGCGCAACCACGCGGACCCCATCTACCACGAGCACTTCGCCATTAGCGACGTGCCGCCGGGAGAGTATGTTCTGGGTGTGGAGATCGACGGGAGGCGCACCTACCGCCGTGTTCGCGTCGAGCCGGGGAAGCTCACCTGGGTCGAGTTTCGCCCAGAGGCAGGTCACTAGCTCCAACACCGGAACGAACCACTCCCCACTCCCCACGCCCTTTCTCCCATGCACATCGAGCTGACCGAGATGCTGCGCTGTCCCGAGGATCACCGTGAGGAATTCCTCGTGCTCTCGACCAGCGAGATGAACGGCCGCATGGTGTGGATGGGTCTCGTCGGCTGTCCCGTGTGTCATCGCGATTTCGAGATCATCGACGGCATCGTGGATTTCACCGAGGTCGTGACCGGCGAGCGGCAGCTGCGGGCGGTGCGGCGCACGCCCGCGCCCGATTCTCCGGTCATGCTCGATCCCCAGTCTCTTCAGGCGTTGCTCGATCTCGGCGGGCCAGGGGGCTACGTGATCCTGCTCGGCTCCGCCGCCCGCCTCGCCGAAGGACTGGCCGGCCTGATGGGCGGCATTCACTTCGTCGGGATCAATGCCCCGCCCGACGTCGAGGAGCTGCCAGTCCTGAGCATCCTGCAATCCGACCACGTCATTCCGCTGCGTCAGGGCATGGCGCGTGGGGTCGTGGTCGGTGCCGAGCTGGCGAACACCCCTTGGGTCGGAGAGGGCGTGCGGGTGTTGCTGCGCGGGCGGCGGCTCGTGGTCGAGGACGAGCACGCCGCTCCGGCAGGACTCACCCGGCTCGCCTCTGGCCAGGGCGTATGGGTTGGAGAAAAGCAATGATCAGCGTGAGCTACCCTAGTCCACGCCCGCCGTGATGCGATCCGACTCTGCGTAAGCCTTGTCGATCACGGCCTGATAGTTCTTTTCGACGACCCGACGCTTCACCTTCAAGGTGGGCGTCAGCTCTCCCGATTCGATCGTGAAGTCCTGCTCCAGCAGCACCACCTTCTTCGGCATTTCGAAGTGAGCGAGGTCGGTGAGCATGCCGAGCGTTTCGGTGGTCACCTTTTCGCGCACGGCGGGCAAGGCGACCAGCTCCCGCCGCGATGAGAAGGTGAGGCCCTCGCTCTTGGCCCAGGGCTCCAGCGTTTCGAAGTTCGGCACGATGAGCAGAATCGAGAACTTGCGCTTGTCGCCCAACAAGACGGCATTGGCGACGAACTTGTTCAGCTTGACCTGATTCTCGATCGGCTGCGGTGCGATGAACTTGCCGCCGGCCGTCTTGATCAGATCCTTCTTGCGATCGGTGATCTTGAGGTAGCCGTCGGCATCGATTTCGCCGATGTCGCCGGTATGGAACCAGCCTTCCGCGTCGATCGCTTCGGCGGTTGCTTCCGGCTTGTTGTAATAGCCCGACATGACGTTCGGACCCTTCGCGAGGATCTCACCGTCCGAGGCGATCTTGAGCTGGACGTCAGGGAACTTGATGCCCACGGTGCCGATCTTCGGGCGTTCGAACGGATTGAGCGTCAACACCGGCGACGTCTCGGTGAGGCCGTAGCCTTCGAGCACCGGGAGCCCGGCGCTGTAGAAGAATTTCGCGATTTCCGGTGAAAGGGGAGCACTCCCGGAGATGAAGAAGCGGATCCGTCCGCCCGTGCGGCCGCGCAGCTTTGCGAACACCAGCCGGTCGGCGATCTTGTGCCGGAACGCCAGGCCGCCGGGAATCGGTTGCTGGGCGAGCTTGAGGGTCGCCCATTCGTCGCCGACGCGCCGCGCCCAGAAAAAGATCTTGCGCTTGATGGCGCTTCCCGACAACGCGTTCTCCAGCACGCGCGCGTACACCTTCTCGTACAGTCGCGGCACGCTGAGCACGATGGTCGGCCGGACCTCCCCCAGGTTCTGCGCCACCTTGTCGAACGACTCGGCGTAATTGATGATCACGCCGGCCCGGAGCAGGGTGTAGTCGACCATCCGCTCGTACACGTGTGACAGCGGCAACATGGCGAGACACTCGTCCGTGGCCGTCAGCGGCATGGCCTGGAGGCCACCCAGTACGTTCGAGTAGATGTTGTTGTGTGACAGCATCACACCCTTGGGATCGCCGGTCGTCCCCGACGTATAGATCAGCGTGGCGAGAGCATCGGGGCTGATGGCGAGTGCCTCCTCGCGAATCCTGGGATACTTGCTCGCGGCCGCGGTGCCCTTCGCTTCCAGCTCGGCGAAGGTCATCACGCCGGGCTTCTGGGCACCAGCCTCGAACGCGATGACGTGCTTCAGGGCCGGGAGGTGATCCTTGATCGTCAACACCTTGTCGACCTGCTCGGCAGTGGAACAGAATACGGCGATCGCACCGGAATCCTTCAGGATGTATTCGGTCTGTTTGGCCGTGAGCGTCGGATAGATCGGCACATCGGCAGCCTGCGCACAGAGGCAGGCGTAATCGGCGATGGCCCACTCCGGCCGCGTTTCGGCCACAATCGAGACCCGATCGCCCGGCTTGATGCCCAGCTCGCGTAATCCGGCCGTCACCGCGACCACGCGGGTCGCCAGCTCGCGGTGGGTGACGGTGCGCCAGGTGCCGCCGATCTTGGCCCGCAACGCGGCCGGACGGCGATCGGCGTGTTGATCGACGCTCGTGAAAAACAGCTCGGTGAGGGTGCCTTTTTTCATGGCACGAACTCCACCACGAAGGTGAGTGGGGACCCCGGCACCGGCGTGCCGCCCGCGTGCAGGGCGCTGGCACTGACGACCACGGTGTCGGGCCGGGTGATGCCGGAGGCCCGCACCTGGAACACGGCAAGGCCGGTGCCGCCCGTGCGCACCGTATCACCCGGCACCAATGTGAGTCCGGGCGCACCGGGTGGGAAGGTGATGCTCAAGACGATCTTGCGGCTCGCGGTGGAGCCGGTGGGCCCAAACACTTGGATTTTCAGGCTATCCGAGAGCGAATCCGGGGCCGTCACGACGACCGTATCGGGGCCGCTCACCTGCATCGAGTCGAGCGGGGCGACCACGGTGATGGTCACGGGGTTCGACCGCAGCGTCCCCACGCGCGCCTGGAGGCGGCCAGGGCCCACCACGCGCCCAACGGTCAGACCAGTCAGGGAATCGACGACTTGCAGCGACGTGTCCAGCGCGCTCCAGACGATCGGGGCCGCCGTGGAGTCCCCGCGGCCGTTCAAGGCGCGGGCGCGCGGGCGCAACGTGTCGAGGAGCTCGACCCGACCGCTGTCGGGCACGGTCACTTCGATGGCGATGACGGCGTCGAAATCCGGCGACAGGGCACGGCACGACAGAGCGACACAGGCGATCGCGACGACCCGCCTCAGGGCGCCTCCGCCGAAAGCGGTGGCGCGGCGGGCGGCGCGGCGCCCAGGTCATGGAGCGCTACGGTGGCGTGGCTGACCCACTTCTCCGCGTCGGGGCCCCGGGGCGGCTGCGCGAGAAACGCCTTGAGATGCTGGGCCGCGCCGTCCGGATCGCCGCGCTTCATCAGGAGGAAGGCGAGGCCGTAGTGCGCCCCGGCGAGCGTGGTATCGAGCTCCAGGGCGCGCCGGTAGTGCCGGATGGCTTCGTCGTGCCGCGCCGTCTTGGTGAAGGCGATCGCCATGTTCTGGAGGATGCGGGCGTCATTGGGGTGATCGCGCAGGGCGAGTCGGTAAGACGTCAACGCCGCCTCGTAATCCCCCTGACGCTCCAGCGCGAGCGCCTCGTTGAGGTAGTCGAGGCGTCGAGGGTTGAGATCGTCAGCGGAGCCGCCGAACAACCGGCGCCAGAAACCCATGACGCGAAAATAGCTTGCGACGTCGGCGTTTTGCAATGTAGCTTCACGCGCATGCCCCCCGTCCCGCCATACTCCGCTCCAACCCCGCGCCGCGCCAAAGGTGGCCGGCAGTCGCCGGTCGGCGTGCTGCCCGTGGACTGGCCGTTCTTCGGGGAGCTGTGTCGCGCGCTCGCGTTGAAAGTCTATCACGCCTACGATCCAGATCTCGTGCTCGGCATCGCGCGGGCCGGCGTAATTCCCGGTGCCGTGGTGGCGAGCATTCTGCAACGCGACTTCGCTTCGATGGCGATTACCCGCACGGACAGCGGGGCGCGCCCCGTCGTCATCGCCGGTCCCCCGAAGTTCGTGACCGGGCGCCGGGTGCTGGTCGTGGACGAGACCTGCGACACGGGCGACACCATGAAACTCGCCCTCGCCGCGGTGCGCGAGCTCCAACCCGCCGCGGTCAAGACGGCCGTCAGTTTCCGCACTGGTCCCTACGAGCCCGATTTCCACGCCCTCGAGACCGAGAGCTTCATCATTCTGCCGTGGGACCGTGAGGTCATCGTCAACGGCGAGATCGTCGTGCGTCCCGACTACGCCGAGAAACTGCGGGCGCTCGGCGAGTGAAGGACCGGCTGGTCTCGGCGCTCAAGGCCTCCCGCGCCGATTACACCGAAATCCGCGTCGAACACACCTGGAGCGCCGCCGTCACCTTCCGCGGCGCGCGCCTCGAGTCCGCGACCGCCAGCGAGGATCAGGGCGGTTTCGTGCGGGCGTTGCACCGCGGCTGCGGGTGGGGCATCGCGGCGTTCACCTCGCTCGACCGGCTGCCCGCGATGGTGGCCCGGGCGGGCGAGCTGTCGCGGGCCGTCCGACTGGACGAGCCGATCGAACGGGCCGACATCGTGGCGGTGACCGCGGACGCGCTGCTCGACCTGGACGGCGACGTCCGGGGCGTGGCGCTGGCGGACAAGAAGCGCCTGCTCGAGGGCTATAACACCGAGATGCTGTCCGTGCCCGGCGTCGTGGACACGCATGCCAGCTATCACGACGAGGTCACCGAATACTGGTACGCAAATTCCGATGGGACGCTCCTGCACGAGCTGCGTCCCGACGTCACGCTCTCGGGAACCGCGATTGCACGTCGCGACGGCATCATCGAGAAGGGCCTCGAGTCGGTGGGGCTGCGCCGCGGCTGGAATGCGGTCCACGACCACGCCGCCGGTTTCCGCGAAGCCGCGCGCCGGGCGGCAGCACTGCTCGACGCACCGACGGTGAAAGGCGGGACCTACCCCGTCATTCTCGACAATGAGATGGCCGGCGTCTTCATCCATGAAGCCTTCGGGCACCTCTCGGAAGCGGACTTCGTGTACGAGAACCCCCAGGCGCGGGAGATGATGACCCTGGGCCGCCGCTTCGGCCGGCCGGTGCTGAACGCCGGCGACGACGGATCCGCCGCGGGCCTGCGCGGGACGTTGCCGTTCGACGATGAAGGCACGCCCACCCAGGACACGGCGCTGATCCGCGACGGGATCCTCGTGGGCCGGCTGCATTCGCGCGAGACGGCGGCCAAGCTGGGCGAGCGTCCCACGGGCAATGCCCGGGCGATTTCCTACCGGCACCCGCCGATCGTGCGCATGACCAACACGTACATCGCGAACGGGAGCGGGACGGTGGACGACCTGATCCGGGACGTCAAGCTCGGGGTGTACGCCTGCTCGGCGTTCGGCGGCCAGACGCTGCTGGAGAACTTCTCGTTCACCGCCGCCTATGGGCACATGATCCGCGACGGGCAGGTGGCTGAGCTCGTGAAGGACGTCGTGCTGGCGGGGAACCTGTTCCAGACCCTGGACCGGATCGAGCGCATCGCCGGCGATTTCCAGTGGAACCAGATGGGCGGAGGCTGCGGGAAGGGTGGCCAGTTCCCGCTGCCCGTCACCGAGGGCGCGCCGCACGTGCGCATCGAGGCGGCGCTGGTCGGCGGCGACGTGCCGGCGTGATCGAGCAGGTGATCGACGCGGCGCGTCCCCGCACCGACGCCGCGGACGGACTCTGGCACCGCGTGGAGCGGACCTCGGTGGCGTTCGAGTCCGGTCGCTTGAAAGCGTGCGGGGTCTCCGAATCCGCGGGCATGAACCTGCGGATTCTCAAGGCCGGCCGCGTCGGGATCGCCGGCACGACTGCCGCACAACCTGCCGATCTGCTCGATCGGGCACTCGCCTCGGCGGCGCTCGGTGAAGCCGTCTCGCTCGTGTTCCCACCCGCGACCCCGCTCCTGCCCATCTCTCTCCACTCGCGCGCCGCCGCGGACGCTTCGCTCGACCAGCTGATCGCGATCGGCACCGAGCTGGTGGAACGGCTCACGCGCGAGGGGTGTCAGGTGAGCGTGGCGATCGAGCGCGAGACGATCGAGACCCGATTGATGAACACGGCCGGGACCGACGCGGCCTATCCGGCCAGCGCCGTTTCCGTGAGCGTCGATCTCACCCGGTTCGCGGGTGATGACGTCCTCATGGTGTACGATTTCTACACGGGGACGACGCTCCCCGAGCCGGCGGACCTGAACGCCCTGGTGGCCTCGATCGAGCGTCGTTTCACGCCGGCGCTGCGCGTGGCGGAGCCGCCGGTCGGGTCGTTGCCCGTGCTGTTCACGCCATCGGGCTTGGCGGCAATCCTCTTGCCGCTCGAGCAGGGGCTTTCGGGAAAAGCCGTGTTGCAAGGCGTTTCGCCCCTGAGTGACAAGGTGGGGCAGCGATTGTTCGACGAGCGGTTCTCGATCGTGGATGACCCGCTCGTCCCGGGTCGGCCGTCTTCCCGCCCCGTGGATGACGAAGGCGTGGCATCGCGCGCCCTGCCGCTGATCGAAAGGGGCGTGGTGCGGCACTTCGTGTACGACCTGGAGACCGCCGCGCGCGCCAAGACGTCGTCGACGGGTCACGGCGTGCGCGGCACGTTCTCGAAGCCGCGCATTGGGTTTTCGAATCTGATCGTGGGCCCTCCGCCACGCGCCGGCTCGGCAGCGGACGCGGCGTTCGGCGGTGGGCTGCTGTCCGGGTTGAAGGACGCGCTCCTCGTCGACGACCTGATCGGGGTCGGGCAGGGGAACGTGATCGGCGGCGCGTTCAGTCACCCGGTGGCGCTCGCCTACCGCATCCAGAACGAGGCGGTCACGGGACGCGTGAAGGACGCGGCCGTGGCGGGCAACGTGTACGACCTGCTGCAGCGGATCGGGGGATTCGGGAACGACGGGCGCTGGCTGGGGAGTCGCTGGTCGTCGTCGTTGCTGCTCGAAGGGGTGAGCGTCGCGCGGCGTTAACCCGCGCCCAGTGCCTCCACGTACGTCATCCCCGTCGTCATCTTCTCGTACACCTCCTGCAGCGTCGCTGGCGACGCCGACAAGAAACGGCAGATCCCATCCCCTTTGCTGCGGCATTCCACTTCCATCACGGCGACGGGCTCCCCGGAGACGCGACCCAGGAGATCGGCGAGCATGCCGGAGGAGAAAAAGCACATCGGCATCTGCGCCGTGCCGGGCTCCGCTTCGGCCCAGTCGGTCGAGTCGAGCGCCAGGGCGGCCCCGCCGATCGGGGCGATGGTAAGCTGGCCCCAGCCCGAGGCGGCGAAGAAATCGGAGAGCGCGTCGCCGAACTGCGCCGCGTCCAGCTCGTCGGGTCGCTGCACGCCGGCGTGCGAGACGAGCCACGTGCACAGGGACTGGTAGAGGCCCTCGCCGGACGCGTAGCCGGATTCCTGCAACACGGAGATCGCCGCATTGGGCGCATGCTGCATCAGGCTGCGGTGCAGCTGGCGCACGCCTCCCGCACCAATGGTGAGGCCGGCAGCGGAGGTGACGGGAGTGGTCATGCGGTCGCCAACTTAAGACGTGGAGGAGGCGCGGCGCAACAGTTCCCGTTCGTCGATGACGGGCACCTCGAGCGCCTTCGCTTTTTCGAGCTTCGACCCGGGGCTGTCTCCGGCCACCACCGCGGTGGTTTTCCGCGACACACTGTCGGAAAGATGGCCTCCGGCCGACTCGATTAGTTGCGTCGCCGCATCACGCGACAGGGTTGGGAGCGTTCCCGTGAGGACGTAGGTCTGTCCCGCGAGCGGCCCCGACCCGCCCGGGGCCGACCGCGCTTCTTCCAGATTGACCCCGAGCTTCCCCAGTCGCTCGACCAACCGGCGGTTCACGGGGTTGGCGAAGAACCCGGCCACCGCCTCGGCGATCGAAGGGCCGATACCGCGGATCGCTCCGATCTCCTCGGTGCTTGCTTTGGCCAGCATTGCCAAGGCGCCGAAGTGCCGCGCCAGCAGGCGGGCGCCCGTCGCCCCGACGTGCCGGATCCCTAATGCGTACAGCAGCGTAGAGAGCGGGCGGGTCTTGGAGGCGTCGATCGCTTCGAGCAGCTGTTGCGCCGATTTCTGGGCGAACCCTTCGAGCGACAACAACGGGAGCAGACCCAGTTTCTTGCGATCGTAGAGGTCGGCCACGTCGACGATGAGCCGGGCGTCGAGCAGCGCCCGGACTCGCTCGTATCCCAGTCCCCGGATGTCCATCGCCCCGCGCGTGGCGAAGTGGACAATGCCCTCGAGGATTCGCCCCGGGCAGGACACGTTGGGGCAGTAGGCGATCACCTCGTCCTGGGGACGCTCGACGGCGGAGCCGCAGACAGGACAGCGGTCGGGCGGAACGTAGGCGCGTTTGCGGCGCACGCCTTTCTTGAGGACCGGCCCGAGGATCTGCGGGATGACTTCGCCCGCCCGGGTGACTTCGACCAGATCGCCCTCGCGGACGTCCTTGGCGCTGATCTGGTCGAAGTTGTGCAACGTGACCGTGGACACGGTGACCCCTGAAACGCCGACTGGCTCAAGCACGGCATAGGGTGTGAGCGCGCCGGTGCGTCCCACGTTGACGCGAATCTCGAGCAGCTTCGTGACGGCGACTTCCGGCGCGAACTTGCGCGCGATGGCCCAGCGTGGCTCCCGCTCTCCGATGTTGCCCAGCTCGGCGTGCAACGCGCGCCGGTTGACCTTCACGACGACGCCGTCGGCTCCGTAATCGAGTTTGGGCAGCTGGTGCTCGAGCTTCTCGATGGCCGCGTGCGCGGCGGCCAGATTCGGTACCAGCCGGTGATGCGGCTCGACGGGGAATCCCCACGCCTTGAGCTGCTGCAGCAGCGCGTGATGAGTGTCGATGCCGAGCGGGGGCCGCGATTCAACCTGGAAACAGAAGACGCGCAGGCCGCGTGCGCGCGTCATCTTGGGATCGAGCTGCCGGAGCGCGCCGGCGGCCGAGTTGCGGGGATTGGCGAACGGCGGCTCGCCGGCTTTCTCCCGCTCACGATTGTTGCGGGCGAACTGGCTCTTGGTGAGATAGACCTCACCGCGCACTTCCATGCGCCTGGGCCAGCCGTCGCCCTGCAATCGGAGCGGCAGATCCAGGACGGTTTTCAGGTTGGCCGTGACATCTTCGCCCTCTACGCCGTTGCCGCGAGTCGCGCCGGTCACGAGCACGCCGTCTTCGTAGGTCAAGCAGACGGCGGCGCCGTCGATTTTCACCTCGAGCGTGTAGCCCGCACTCGTGACCTCGGCCACGAGCCGTGCGTTGCGCTCTTCCCAGGCCTGCAGCTCTGCTTCGTTGAACGCGTTGGCGAGCGACAACATCGGGACGGCGTGGCGGTGTTTGCGGAACGCCGTGGACGGCTGGGCGCCGATGCGTTGCGTGGGGGAGTCGGCGGTGCGCAGGTCGGCGTGGGCGGCTTCCAGCGCCTGCAGCTCTCGAAACAGCCGGTCGTACTCGGCGTCCGACATCTCCGGACTGTCGAGGACGTAGTACGCGTGATTGGCCCGCTCGAGCAGCCGCCGGAGTTCGGCGGCGCGCGCGGACGGGGTGGTCACTGTCCTTTGGCTTCTTCTTGGATCACCGCGAGGGCGACGCCCACCAACCGGTCGAGCTCTTCGGCGCTGGCCTTGGGGAGCAGCCCTTCGCCCCAGGCCCCGTCTTGCCGTCCGAACGTCTCCATCAAGCGCCGCAGGAAGGACAACAGGGCGACGCGCTCCAGCTCCATGCGCCGCAGCGCCTCACCGGTTTCGGCCTGCCGCTGCGCCAGTCGCTCGTAGCGGTGCGCGTTGCGCAGCGCCTGGGCGGTGAGCGAGGCCACGACCTGGACGAAACGCACGTCGGCGTCCGAGAACGTGGGTCCGTCGCGGAAGGTGCGCAGGAAAATCGCGCCGATGGCCACGCCCCGCCAGTTGATCGGCACCACGGTGATCGATTTCACGCGGCGGCTCGAGAGCTCGTTCTTCACGTGTTTCAGCGTGGGATCGGTCATCGCGTCCGGAATGAAGACCGTCTCCCCGTGATGGATCGCGCGCTTCAGCTCGGGGTAGCGCTCCAGATCCACCAGGTGATTGCGAATGGTCGGATCCTCGTAGGAGGCCACCAGGCGCACGTGCGTCCCGCCGCGCTCGGACAGGAAGATCGAGCAGCGGTCCAGGCCGAACGACTCCCCGAGCTTGCGGGCGATGGACTGGAGAATGTCGATGAAATGGAGCGACCCGGAGATCTCTTTCAGAATCTCGATCACGGCCAGCAGGTGCTTGCGCTCGTGCTCGAGCTCGGCAACGCGCGCGGCCAGTCGCTCGGACTCCGCGATGTTCAGGGCCGATGAGATGGTCATGGCATACAATGGCGACCGTGCGCGCGGCGCGTCAAGTTGCCGGGGGTTCTGGAGCGGCGTAGCTTCGGTTTCCATGCGATTTCTGCTTGCTTTTTGCCTGGCCGCCGGCACGCTGCGGGCGCAGGAGCGCCCGGCTCCGGCGCTCTCCGCCGGGCCGCTCGGGGCCTGGAGCTTCGTCCCCGCCTTGCCCGGTATGGGGCGTCCCGTGAA
>DATFGN010000079.1:0-4265 GCA_035249405.1 Gemmatimonadales bacterium | reverse complement strand
ACCTACATCATCCCGGATCTCACCGTCGACAAGATCGGCGAGGCCTATCACGTCACGCTCAACGACGGCGGTCTGCCGCGGCTGCGCATTTCCAAGACCTATCAGGACATCGCGCGGGACCGGAAGAAGTTCCAGGGAGAGCACAAGGAGTTCATCAACCAGCGGCTCAACAGCGCCAACTGGCTGATTCAAGCGATCGAGCAGCGGCGGCAAACCATGATCAAGGTCATGAACTTCATCGTCGACCGGCAGCGCGAATTCTTCGAAAAGGGGGTCGAGTACCTGCGGCCGCTTACGCTGCGCGAAGTCGCCGACGTGATCAACATGCACGAGAGCACGGTGAGCCGCGTGACCAACGAGAAGTACGTCCAGACCCCGCGCGGGCTCCTGCCGCTGAAGTTCTTCTTCTCGAGCGGACTGCAGACCTCCAGCGGCGAGGACGCGAGCGCCCGGTCCATCAAGGCCCAGATCCAGAAAATGGTCGGCGAAGAAGAGCCCACGAACCCGCTCACCGATCAGCAAATCGTGGAAATGTTCGGCATGCGGGGCGTGAAGATCGCGCGCCGCACCGTGGCCAAATACCGGGACCAGCTCAACATCCTCCCCGCGCGCATGCGCAAGCGGCTGTGAGCCTGGCCGCCGCCGGGGCACGGCCGGAAGTCAGTGTGCTCGTGCCCGCCAAAGACGAAGCGGAGAATCTGCCCGAGCTCGTGCGCCAGATGCGCGAGGCGCTGTTGCCGCTCCCCTACGTCTGCGAGCTCGTGGTGGTCGACGACGGCAGCCGGGACGGCACGGGGGACGTGCTCGGGCGTCTGGCCGAGCAACACGCGTTTCTCCGGGTCATCACCCATCGCACCCAGCGCGGCATCGCCGACGCGCTGCGCAGCGGCGCCGACGCCGCGGGCGGCCGCGTGCTCGTGTTCTGGCCGGCCGATCTGCAATACCTCCCTGCCGACATTCCTGCGCTCGTGGCACCGATCGAGGCCGGCGAAGCCGACATCGTGACCGGCACCAAGCAAGGCCACTACGACAAGCGCTTCGTCTCCTGGGTCTACAACGGCCTGTGTCGCTGGCTGTTCGGCGTCCGCGTCACGGACTTGAATTCGGTCAAAGCCTACCGCCGCGAAATCATGGACGTCATCCCGATGCGGCCCGATTGGCACCGCTTCATGGTGGCGATCGCGGCGGGGCAGGGATTCCGGCTCACGGAGCGCCCGGTCCCGCTGCACCCCCGGCGGGCGGGGCGGTCCAAGTTCGGCGTTGGCCGGATTCCGATCGGCATGCTCGATCTGGTCGCGGTCTGGCTGCAGCTGCGCTTCGGCCGGAAACCGATGGTGTTCTTCGGGGTCACGGGCGCCGTCCTCATGTTGCTCGGCGTCGCGGTCGGCATCTACGAGATCATTCAGCGCTACGTGTATCAGCAGGGCAACCGGGCCTTCTTGTACCTGGTGCTGCTGCTCGTAATCGCCGGCTTGATGCTGTTCGGATTCGGGTTCGTGGGCGAGCTCGTGGCCGGGCAGCGGGAGGAAATCCACGGCCTGCAACGCGAAATGGAACGACTCAGGAAGGATCACGCCGGGCCCACCTGACGGCCCCAACGCCACACTCTAGATTGGGTGTATGGCACCTCAGATACGGAAGCTCGTTCTCGCCTTCGCCATCCTCGCGGTGAGCGCCTCCTGTTCCAACAGTACAGGCCCGGGACCCGTGCAGACCACCCATCCCGCCGGCATCGTCGTGTCGTCCCCGGCCATCGCCTCGCGGCCGTTCGCGGTCGCGATCTCCCGCGATGGCATGGCCTATGTGGGTCGCCAGGATGTGCCGTTTCTGCAAGCGTCGGCCCTCCCGCTGACGGATTTCATCGATTCGGTTCGCGTCGGCAACGACCCGACGGATATCGCGTTCAATGCGGCAAGTACGAGGGCATACGTCACCAACCAGTTCAGCTCCAATGTCGGCGTCGTGAACGTCGCGACGGGCGTGTCGATCGACAGCATTGCCGTGCCGGGAAACCCATTCCGCGTGCTCGTGTCGCCGAACATGCAGCGGATTTATGTCTCCTCGAACAACGACAGCGTATACGCCATTTTGGTGAACACGAAGACGATCGCGCTGCGCTGGGGGTTCGTCGCCCCGGTCAACGGCATGGCGCTGTCGGCGAACGGTGCCGTGCTCTATATGTCGAGCATTGGCGGGAGGTTGTACAAGCTCAATGCCGACGGGTCGGGTGCCGTCGACAGCGTCACCGTGGGGGGCACACCGCAGGACGTCGCGCTCGCGCCCAACGGTAGCGAGCTATACCTGGCCAACGAGAACGGCTCGCTGGAGGTCCGCAACCCGGCGACGCTCGCGCTCATCGACAGCGTTACCGGGGCATCCGGTGCCTTTGGGCTCAAGGCCACGCCGGATGGCGAGCAGCTCTACGCGACCTATCCGAGCGCCGGCGAAATCCGCGTCATCGATGTCGGCGGCCTCTCGATAGGACCGGTTTTCGGTGTCGGTGGGACACCACGGAGGATCGCGTTCGATATTCACGGGGCGACGGCGCTGGTGCCCAACGAAGGCGGATTCGTCACTATCATCAAATAGCCGGCAGCCGCTGCCTTATATTGACGCGCGATGCGCGTCCTGCTGGTCTCGCACAATTATCCACGCTTTACCGGGGATCCCGCCGGGGCCTATGTCGCCCGGCTCGCCCAGGCCGCCGCCGCCGCTGGCGCCACCGTGCAGGTTCTCGCTCCGCATGCTCCGGGCACTGCCGCAGACGAAACGCAGGGTTCGGTGCGGGTGCAGCGGTTTCGTTACGGACCCGCGGCGCTCGAGCGCGTCGGCTATCGCGGAGACACGGACCGGGCGCTGCGTGATCCGATCACCGTGCTGATGGCACCGTTCTACTTGCGACAGTTCGTCACCTCCGCACGACGCGCGGCCGCGCAATTCGCACCTACCGTTGTCCACGCCCACTGGTGGTTTCCGGCCGGCTGGGCAGTCGCCGGGCTCGGGCGACCGTTTGTCTCCACTTCACACGGCAGCGACGTACGGCTGTTCGATCGTGGCGGCTGGTGGCGACGCGCCGGCCGCTCCGTACTGCGGCGCGCGGGGGCAGTAACCGCGGTGTCCCGGTTTCTGGCCCAGGACCTCGAGCGACACATCGGACCCCTGGCGCGCCCCGTCACCGTGAGCCCGATGCCTGTCGACGTGGAGCTCTTCGCCGCGGGAATGACCACCCCGAAAAGCGTCCCGCCGCGCATCTTGTACGCCGGGAATCTGGTTGCGTCCAAAGGCATCGACGTGTTGGTGCGCGCTTACGCCTTGCTGCGGCAACGCGGTCTCGCCTCTCGTCTGAAGATCCTCGGGGAAGGCCCCGCCCAGCCGCAGCTCGAGCGGCTGGCGCGTGAGCTCGGCGTGTCGGGCGCGGTTGACTGGTCATCGTTCGTGCCGCAGGACCGGATGCCGGCCGAGTACGGGGCGAGTACGGTGACGGTGCTGCCGTCGCGCGGCCAGGCCGAGGGGTTGGGCCTCACGCTGGTCGAGGCGCTGCTTGCGGGATGCGCCGTCGTCGCCACACCGGCGGGAGGGATTCCGGAAGTCATCCAGGACGGGGAGACCGGGCTCCTGGCGCGCGATGGCGATGCCGAGGATCTGGCCCGTCAAATTGCCCGGCTGCTCGAGGATGCGACGCTGCGGGAGCGTGTGATCGCGACCGGGAGCGCTCGCGTGCAGGACACCTACTCGGCGCCCACGGCGGCGCGCCGTTTTCTCACCATCTACGATGACCTTGCCTCGAGTCACCCGGCACGCTGACCCACCGCCGGGGTGGGACGCGCTGGTGCGCACCCACGGGTCGTTCTATCACGACCGCCGGTGGCTGAGTGAGATCGTCCGCTGTTTCGGGTACCGGCTGCACGTGCTCACGGTCGGTCCGGATCAGGCGCCGAGCGGTGGACTCGCCCTGGCCGAGGTGCCGACGCTGCTGGGAGCGCGTCGTCTGGTGAGCTTCCCGTTCAGTTTTATCGCAGGCTCGATGGCCGTCGATACCGAAACCCATGTCGCATTGGCCACCGAGGCCAGGATGCTCGCCGCCGAGTTGCGCGTGCGCCGCCTCGAGCTGAAGCAAATGGATGGAGGCCAGCCCCTCGCCCCGGACCTCACGCGCAGCACGCGCTACACGACGTTCCGGATCTCGACCGAGGGCGGTGAGCAGGCGGTGTGGAAACGGCTGCACGTGACCAGCACGCAGCAGCGCATCCGCAAAAGTCAAAAGG
>DATFGN010000078.1:0-3044 GCA_035249405.1 Gemmatimonadales bacterium | reverse complement strand
CCGCCGTCACCGGCACCGTGACGGCCTGGACGACGCGATCGACCACCGCTGCCATCTCACCCCGGCTGAGGCGCTCGCCGTCGGGCCGCCCGAGACTCCATGCCACCGCGGCGCTCGACGTCGCCACCGCCGGGAACCCCGCCACTTCCACGATGCGGGCGCTCACCACGTCCCAGATGTTCGGCAGCACCAGTGCGCGCGGGCCCGCGTGCAAGCGGTGAAACGCTGCGGCCTTTTCCTGCTGGCTCATGAGGCTTCCTCAATCATACCGTTGTCTGCACCGCGACGGGACGCCACGGCAACCCGCGTCTCTGAGCATATCGATCCAGCCGGTCCAGCGCGGTGACCGTCAGCGTGATCGCCCCGTAGGATTCCTCGACTTTGCCCCGCATCACGTAGGGTCCGGAGCCGAACAGCAGCGCCACGACTTTGCGGTACACGTCCGGGAAGATCACGGTTTCGATCAGACCCGTCCCGTCGTCGAAGGTGACGAATTCCATCGGTTCGTCCTTGATGGTGTGGACCGGCTTGCCCGTCGTGAGCATGCCGACGCAGGTCACGTGCTGGCCCACGTGAGCGGAGAGGGTTGTGGCCGAGACCGGATGGATGGCGTGCGTCGTTGCGGCGACGAGCGCCATGGGATGGCGCGAAGCGAGGTAGCCCAACACTTCGTATTCGTCGCGCAGCTGCCGGTCGGCGTCGTACTCGGCGAGCGGGGGCAGCAAGGTCGTGCCCTCGTGCTCGAAGCGCAGCATCTCCTGCACCGGGACGCCACGCCGCGGATTCGCATCCACACGCCACATCATCTGGGGCCGTGTCATCCCCTGCGCGAGCGCGTCGCAGGCCCCCGCCTGGACCAGCACGCGCAGGTCGCCCGGGGCCAACGCCGCACGCCGCCGCAGGTCGTCGAGCGAGCCGTAGGGCCCGCCGCGGCTCCTTTCCTCGACCAGCGCCGCGAGCCCGCGGCCGGTGAGGCCCTTGAGCGCCATCAGGCCGATGCGCAGCGCGCGGTCCCGCCCGGTGTAGCGCACCGCACTCACATTCACGTCGGGCGGCAGGATCGTGAGCCCCATGCGCCGCGCTTCGGCGATGTAGGCGAACGGCGCGTAATAGCCCCCTTCGTTGGACAGGACGCCCGCGATGAACTCGGCGGGAAAATGCGCCCGCAGGTATCCCGACTGCAGCGCCACCTGGATGTAGGACGCCGAGTGTCCCTTGCAGAACGAATAGCCGGAGAACGAGAGAATCATCGACCACACGGCGTCGGTCACCTTGGGATCGACGCCCCGCCCCGCGGCGCCTGCCCGGAACTGCTCCTCGTAGGCGCGCAGCTCCTTCATCGGCCGCTTCTTGGTCAACGACTTGCGGACGCCGTCCGCCTCCGCCACGTCCATGCCGGCCAGCGCCACGCACACGTTCACCACGTCTTCCTGGTACACCATCACGCCGAACGTCTCGGCCAGCACGTCGCGCAGCACGGGGTGCAGCGGCTCGTAGGGCGCGCCGTGCAGCCGCGCCAGATAGGTGTTGATGTAGTGATTCGAGGCGGGGCGGATGATGCTGGTGTTCAATACCAGGAGGTCGAACGTGTCCGAGCGGCTCTTCTGGCACAGCAGGCGGGAGGCTGGTGATTCCGTGTAGAAGACGCCCATCGTGTTACCGGTGCGGAACACTTCCTTCGTCGCCTCGTCCTCGGCCGGGTGGCACGTGGTGTAGTCGATGCTGACGCCCGCGTTGGTGCGCACCGCCGCAATCGCATCGCGAATGACGGCGAGCGAGCGATTGCCCAGGAGATCGATCTTGACGAGCCCGGCGTCCTCAGTGCCGTCCTTCTCGAACTGGATCGTGGGGACCGGAAGCACGCCCTTCCCCGTATCGATGTCCTTGGCCGCGTATTCGACCGGGACATAGTTGGTCAGCACGTCGGGGACGATCACCACGCCGCCGGGGTGCAGGGACAGATTGCGCGGCAGTCCGACGATTGCTTCCGCCGCCTGCGCGATCTCGGGCCAGGCGCCACCCAGCGCGAGCGAGCGAAAGTTGGCATGCGACGCCAACAGCTCGGACAGCGGCCCGCCCTCCGACCACGGCATCCGCTTCGTGACGGTGGTGATCTCGGTGGCGGGGCGCCCGTACACCTTCGCCACTTCCCTGAGCGCCGCGCGCCGCTGGAAGGTGACGTGGTTCGCCACCATCGCCGAACGGCCACCGTCGTACTTTCGGAACACGTATTCGAGTGCCGCGTCGCGCTCGTCCCACGGGAAATCGAGATCGGCATCGGGCGGATCCTTGCGCCCGGGATTGAGAAACCGCTCGAACACGAGCCCCTGCGCTAGCGGATCGACGTGCGTGAGATTCAGGCAATAGCTCACGATCGAGTTGGCGACGCTGCCGCGGCCGCAGTGAGTCGGCGCGTGGGACACGATGTCTTGGACGACGAGGAAGTAGTCGGCGAATCCCTTCAGGGCGATGATCGCGAGCTCGTGGTCAATGCGCTGCCGAACGACTGGTGACAGCGTCGTGCCACCATAGCGACGCTTGGCTCCCACCTCGCTGAGCTCTCGCAACTTGGCGAGCGCTTCCGAACCATGGATCGAAGGGAGAATCACGCGTCCATCGGGTGGCTCGCCGCGAGCGCGCTCGGCCAGCGCCGCGGCGTGATCGAGTGCCTCGGGGCAGTCGGGGAACTGCCGCGCCATTTCGGCCACCGGTTTGAGCCAGGCGTCCCGCGGAGCCACGGCCTCGGGTGGAACCGTCGAGAGCGTCGCATTGCTCGTGATCGCGGCGAGCAACCGGTGGCGCGCGTGATCCTGTGGATGGGCGAACCGTACCGCGTTGGTGGCGACAGGCGGCAGTGCGTGGGCGCGGGCGAATGCCAGCGCCCGCTCGCGACCCGGGCCCGGGACCAGCTCGACGTAGAGATTCTCGGTTCCCGACTCCTGTGCCAGTCGTTCGACGAGGGCCGTCTCGCTCGACAGGATCGCGAGACCGGCACGATCAGCCGAAAGCTGACGGCTGACAGCGAAGTTCTCTTCACAATGCCG
>DATFGN010000077.1:0-3710 GCA_035249405.1 Gemmatimonadales bacterium | reverse complement strand
CCGCTCGGTGATTCCCGACAGCTCCGCCAGATACCCCGCGCGGTCGGCCACGCCGTACACGAATCGGTCCAGCCACGCGGCGAGCTTTGCCTCGTCCTTCGAGATCTTCTCCCAGGCGACGTAGAAATCGTTGTCACGATCGTAGTAGCCTTGCGCGTAAGAGGGGTGCGCCCCCCAGGGCTCGACCACCACGGCGGCGACGGCGAGACCCGGAATCAACGTGCGGTTCGGATCGCCCCGGATCACGGCGGTATCGACCAGCTCCTCGACCACGACGATCACCCGCTTCGAGGCGAACGCCGCTTCTTTCTGGACCCCCAGGAGTCCCCAGATTTGCGTGTTGCCGTCGCGATCGGCTCGCTGCGCGTGGACGATCGTGACGTCGGGGTTCAGGGCAGGCACAGTGGCCAGTGGCTCGTCCGTGTAGGGGCACGTCACGGTCCGGATCAACGGATTGGCGCGCGGCAGATCGGTCCCGGCATAGTCCCGCAGCGGCCAAAACGGCAACCGGGCAGCCCCGGCCAGGAAGCGCGCCACCATCCCGAAGTGCGAGTACTCCTCGATCTCGAGCGGCGGTCCTTTGCCCTCGACCGCGCGCCGGAAGGCGTGCAACGACCCGACGCCGGGGTTTCCGGCCCAGGAGAACACCAATTTGCGGGCGCAGCCGGCCGCGATCATCTGGTCGTAGATGAGGTCCGGGGTGAGACGCGCCAAGGTGAGATCGCGGCGCCGCTGCCGGATGATTTCGTGTCCGGCGGCGAAGCAGATCAGATGGGTGAAGCCCTCGATGACGACGGTGTCGCCGTCATGCACGTGCTGCGCGATGGCGTCCTTCATTGAAAGAACCTTAGAGGCGCTCTCAGCCATCAGCTATCAGCGAAGCTCGACCAGACATTGGTCGAGGATCGCAATGGCTGTATCGACGTCGTATTCGTCAACCACGAGGGGCGGGGCGAGGCGCAGCGCACTCTTGCCCGCGCCGAGGAGCAGCAGGCCCTTTCCGAAGGCGAGGCGTTCGAGTTTGGCGACCAGGTCGGGATTGGGCTCCCGCGTCGCGCGATCCTTCACAAACTCCATGCCGACCATCAGGCCCAGCCCGCGAACCGTCCCGATCGCACGATGGGTCTCCGCCAGGCGACGCACGCCGCCGAGCAAGCGCTCCCCCATGACGCTCGCGTTCGCCATGAACTCGTGCTCCACGAGATCGAGGGTGGCGAGCGCAGCAGCGCAGCACACGGGGTTGCCACCGAACGTGGAGCCATGCGCCCCCGGGCCCCACTTCATCACCGACTCCTTGGCGATCAGCGCCCCGATCGGCATGCCGGAGCCGAGCCCCTTGGCGACGGTGATCACATCGGGCTCGATGCCCTCGTGCTCGCACGCGAACATCTTCCCCGTTCGGCCCACACCGGACTGGACTTCGTCGCACACCAATAGGATACCGTGCCGGTCGCACAGCGCCCGCAGCTCACGAAGAAACCCGGGCGGCGGCACGATGTAGCCGCCTTCCCCCTGCACGGGCTCCACCACGATCGCGGCCACGTCCTGGGGATCGAGTCGCTTCGCGAACAACTCGTCGGTGATGTGCGCGATGCAGGCGCGGACGCAGTCATCCGGCGCGCCCGCAAATTGTCCGCGATAGGGATCGGCGTAAGGCACGTGGTAGACTTCGGGGAGAAACGGGCCGAATCCCTTCCGCTGCACGGCCTTGCTCGCGGTCAGGGATAAAGACCCGTAGGTGCGACCATGGAAGGAGCCCGCGAACGCGACGAAAGCCGGTCGACCGGTCGAATGGCGCGCGAGCTTGAGCGCCGCTTCCACCGCTTCGGTTCCCGAGTTGGACAGGAAGACGCGCTTGTTCGAGGAGCCCGGGGCCAGCGTCGCGAGCCGCTCGCACAACCGGGCGAACCCTTCGTAATAGAAGTCGGCGCCGCAGATGTGGAGAAAGCGGCCCGCCGCCTCGCGCACGGCTGCCACTACCGTGGGGTGGTTGTATCCCGTCGACGTGACCGCGATGCCGGCCATGAAGTCGAGGTAGCGATTGCCATCCACGTCCTCGACCATCGCGCGGCTCCCGCCGGCAATCACCAGCGGGTATTCCTTGGGATACGACGTCGACGCGTAGCGATCGTGTTGCGCGACGACGGCCTTTGCCTTCGGGCCGGGGGGCGCCACGACAATGCGCGGGTAGTCGCGGGCGCTCACGGTTCGATCACGGTGCGGCTCTGCTCCCGCATGAACTGCGCGACATAGTACGGCCCGCACCCGCCCTTGCCCGTCGACCCGGAGCCTTTCCAGCCGGTGAACGGCTGCGCGCCGGGCCAGGCACCGGTCGTTGCGCCGGTGCGCTTATTGGCGTAACACACGCCCGCCTCGACCTCGTCGAAGAAGCGGTCGATCTCCGTCCGGTTGCCCGTAAAGATTCCGGCGGTCAGACCGTATTCCGCCGCGTTGGTCTGGGCCAGCGCCGTGTCGAACCCATCGACTTCCCCGACAGCCAGCAGGGGCACGAACAACTCGTCCCGATAGAGCGTGCTCGTCAGCGGCAGCCGGACTACCGTCGGGGCCACATAGTGACCCTTGGCGAGCGCGCCCTCGGTCAGACGTCGTCCACCGGTGAGCAGCTTGCCTTCCTGCTGCGCTTGTGCCACCGCCTGGTCGTAGCGCGCCACAGATCGCTCGTTGATCACGGGGCCGTAGTACACGTCGCGCCGGGTCGGATCGCCGATCGTCATGGCCTGCGTCCGCTCGAGCAGCCGCTCGACGAACGGTGCGGCCACGGCGCGGTGCACGTACACGCGCGACGTCGCACTGCATTTCTGGTTCTGAAACCCGAATGCCGAGCGCATCACGCCTTCGGCCGCGGCATCGAGATCGGCGGATTCCATGACCAGGCAGGCGTTCTTGCCGCCCAGCTCCATGAGCGCCGGCTTGATCCAGCGCGTCGAGATGCCGTGATGGATGCGCAGCCCGACCGACTTGGATCCGGTGAACACCACCCCGTCGATCCCCGGATGCTGCCACAGATAGTCGCCGATCTCTCCCCGGCGGCCGACGAGAAAGTTGAACAGGCCAGCCGGGACGCCGGCCTCCCGATAGATCCGGTACAGCTCGAGGCCGGTCCACGGGGCATCCTCGGACGGCTTGTAGACCACCGCGTTCCCTGCCACGAGCGCCGCCGCCGACATACCGCAGGACAGGGCGAGGGGGAAGTTGAAGGGGGCGATGCACGCAAACACGCCGTAGGGACGCTGGACGTCGACATTGCGCTCAGCCGGCGTGACGCGGTCCATCTCGCGCACGAAGCCCTTCGCCTCCTCCATCTGCCGGCAGTAATACTCGATGAGATCCGCCGATTCCTCGGCGTCCCCCATCGCCTCGAGCCGGTTTTTCCCGACTTCGAGACTCATGAGCGCGGCCAGGGCGAACTTGCGGGCGTGAATCAGGTCGGCGGCCCGGCGCAGGATCGCCAGGCGCTCGCGCCAGGGAGTCCGGGCCCAAGCCGGTTGCGCCGCCCGGGCCGCGGCCACAGCGCGATCGACGTCGGCCGGGCGCGCACTCGCAAAACGGCCCAGCACGATGCTGGTGTCGATCGGCGTGACGTCGACGAGCGGCGCACCGTTCCCGGGCACGGAGTCGTGGCCGATCCAGTTCACGTGGTCCGCGCCTCGCGCCGCCCGCACCTGCTCGAGCGCGGCATCGAACTCCGC
>DATFGN010000076.1:0-6658 GCA_035249405.1 Gemmatimonadales bacterium | reverse complement strand
CCCGGATGGCTGCGATTCCGAGGGTCACGAAATCGTTCAGCAGGGCCACGCGACCGATTCCGATGCGACAGGTGCCGATCTTCCCATCGTGCGCCAGGTGGGTACGGTTCATGGCCGCTTCCAGCTGCGTGATCAGGGAATGCCCGCTCTCGCGCAGAATCTCGCCGGCCGCGGTGAGGCGCACGCCCCGTGGCCCCCGTTCGAGCAACTGCGCGCCGACCTCACGTTCGAGTCCGCGGACTTGCCGCGACAGCGCGGGTTGAGCGATGTGCAATCGAGTGGCGGCCCGGACGAAGGAGCCCTGGTCGGCGACGGCCACGAAATACCGGAGGTGTCGCAGTTCCAATCCCACCACCTATGCCGCATGGGCATGGTCGGTATGACGAATCGGTATGACGAAGCAGTAAGCTGCAGCACGGGAGGGGGATTTTCCAGCGCGCGACCACGCTGCCACGTTTGCGTGGCGGGCACAACTGGCCGCACGACAAAGTATTGGCTCCGGTCGGCGCGCCCCACTAGCCTCCGCTCCACCTGAGACCGTTCGGAGCCAGAAACACTGATGCAAGCATCGAAGCATGGCAGGGGGCTCGGCGCCCTGCTCGACTTGTGGCGCATGTTCGCCGCGGGCGTTCCCGACATCCTGCTTCTGGTCAATCCCGAAGGCACGATCCTCTTCATCAACCGCGCGCCGCCCGGCATCGATCCGAACGACGTATTGGGCACGAACACATTCGACTACGTGCCCGTCGAGTGTCAGCCGGAGCTACGCCGCTCGCTGGCGGCGGTATTCGAAGGTGGCGAATCCCGCAGTCGCGATCTTCCGGCCACGCTACCCGACGGGACGGTGCGCTGGTTCGCGACCCATACCGGCCCCCTCACGCATGACGGCTACATCGCCGCGGCGACGATCGTCGCCCGCGACATCACCGATCGCAAACGCGCCGAGCAGGCGTTGCGCGACAGCGAGGAGCGTTACCGGACGCTCGTCGAGCATGCGCCCGAGGCCATCGTGGTGCTCGACGTCGATGCGTGCCGGTTCGTCGACGCCAATCGCAACGCCTGCGCCCTGTTCGGCATGCGACCGGAGATGCTGCTGGCGGCCGATCCGATGCAGCTCAGCCCACCCACCCAACCGGACGGGCGTTCCTCACAGGACGTCGTGTGGGAGAAGATTCACGAGGCGTTGGCCGGCGACGTCCCGACCTTCGAATGGACGCATCGCACCCTGAGTGGCACCGACCTGCGGTGCGAAGTCCGGCTCGTCCGCTTGCCCGCCCAGGAGCGCCGGCTCGTGCGCGGCAGTATCACCGACGTTACCCGCCAGCGGCATCTGGAGGAACACGTCCAGCAGTGGCAGAAACTGGAGACTCTGGGCCAGCTCGCCGGCGGCATTGCGCACGACTTCAACAACATCCTCACGGTGATCAGCGGCGCGGCGGAAATGCTCGTGGACACCGTCCCTCCCGGCTCCCAACAGGTGCAGGACGTCGAGGACATCCACCGGGCGGCGCGGCAGGGAGCGGCGCTGACGCGGCAGTTGATTTCCTTCGCGCGGCGGCAGCGGGTCGACCACGAAGTGCTCGACCTGAACAACGTCGTGGATCACGTGCTCATGATGCTGGGCCGCCTGCTGGGCGACCACGTCCGCGTGGAGGCGGAGTTGGAGCCCTCGGGAGCGCCGGTCCGCGGCGTGCGCAGCCAGCTCGAGCAGGTTCTGATGAACCTGCTGCTCAACGCGCGCGACGCGATGCCTGGGGGCGGCGTCGTCACGATTCGCACGTTCCGGGACCGGTCGCGCCCAGGTCCGGGAGTCGTGCACCTGCGCGTCGAGGACAACGGGGTCGGGATGGACGACGCGACGCGGCGCCGGCTGTTCGAGCCGTTTTTCACCACCAAGGAGCCCGGCAAAGGCTCGGGATTGGGACTCTCGACCGTGTCGGCCATTGTCCGCCAGTGCGCGGGTCGCGTCGAAGTGACCAGTCAGGTCGGGGTCGGCACGACCTTCGACGTCATGCTGCCCGAGGCGGCCACGAGCCCGCGGTAGTCTTGCTTTCCCTCAGCGCCCGGTGCATCGTAAAAAGCACGGGCGGCGATTCACGCCCAACCTCATTGACCTTCCCCCAGCGAAGGTCCCTGTGAGGCAAAGGGGGGTAGACTCCCGGATCGGCATCGTATCCGACAACCTTTGCGTCGCTGCGGGGCGTCGCCGCTGGGGGGCATGTGCCCGTGGCCTGACCAAAGGACTTGAGCGATGCCGATCAATAAGGACTTCAAGCGCCTCGTTCGCGCTCGCATGCAAAAGACGGGCGAAGCCTATACCACCGCCCGCGCGCAGTTGCTCACCAAGCAAGCCCGCCCCGCCCCCGCCCCCGCCCCCGCCTCGAAGCCGGCCAAGGTCGACTATGCCGCGCTCGCAGGCATGAGCGATGCCACCATCAAGGAAAGAACCGGCTGCACCTGGGAGCGCTGGGTCGTGGCGCTCGACTGGGTCCACGCGTACCAGTGGCCCCACCGGGACATCGCCGAGTATGTGTACGAGAAGTACAAGATCCCCGGCTGGTGGGCCCAGTCGGTCACCGTGGGTTACGAACGCATCAAGGGTCTGCGCGCCATCGGACAGCGCCGCGACGGCGGCTTTGAGGCGAACAAGAGCAAGGTGTTCGCCGTGTCGCTGGGCAAGCTCTATCGTGCCTTCCACGATACGCGGACGCGGGGCCGCTGGCTGCCCGGGGTGAAACTCAAGATCCGCACCGCCACAGCCAACAAGTCGATGCGCATCACGTGGCCGGATCACACATCGGTCGCACTCGGGTTCTACCGGAAGGGAGCGGCGAAGAGTCAAGTCGCGATCTCGCACGGAAAGTTGCCCGACCGGAAAGCCGTGGATCGGATCAAGGAGTTCTGGACCGATCGCCTGGGCGTGCTGGGGGCGGTCCTGGCGGAGTAGACAGTACGAGGACCGGGGCCAGCCGACACCCGGCTGGCCCCGGCTCTTGGCATCAAGGCCCGAGTTGACAGAATGGCGCCACATGGCGATGGTTCAGGGGAGCGACACGAACCAGAGGCTGTTCCAAGGACCTGGGCTTGCGCCTGTGGTCCTTGCGTGTTTCTGGGGCCACGGAGAAGAAAGGCAGGCGCGGGTGGAAGTCACGTTGGGTGAGAGCGATCGACTGGAATTCGTATTGAAGAAGTTTCGTCGCCAAATTGCAAAATCCGGCCTGTTTCAGGACATGAAGCGGAAACGCTTCTACGAGGCGCCTGGCGCTCAGCGACGGCGCAAGGAGAAGGCCGCGGCGCGTCGCAAGACGAAGACCGCACACCGTCGCGAATACCAACACCAGTGAGGAGTGGCACCAGATGGCACGCATTATCGGCACCGTGAAATGGTTCAACGACGCGAAGGGGTTCGGCTTCATCACCCCCGAGAACGGGGACAAAGACTGCTTCGTGCACCACACGGCAATTCAGGCAGACGGGTTCAAGACACTGGCCGAAGGTCAGCGGGTCGAGTTTGAAGTCGTGCAGGGGCAAAAGGGCCCGGCGGCGCAGAACGTCGTCAAGCTCTAGCCATTTCACGCCAAAAAATGAACGGCGCCGTCCACTGCGGACGGCGCCGTTCGTGCGTCGTGGGGAGCGACTAGGAGCGCAGCTGAATCTTCATCGCCCGGCTTTCGATATCGATTTCCCAGGCCGCGATCCGGGCGCTTACGAAGTCCTCGCAATCCTTGGCCGTCAGGGAGTCCGGCACGACGTCGAGGAACTCCAGCAGCCGCATGCGGGCATCCAGATAGGACCGCCCTTCCCGACCGGCGGACACCCGCAGGCCCACTTCATCGTCGAGCTGGCGGCTCACGAATCCCCGGGCCACCTCCAAGAGCCTGGCCAGGATCACCCACTCGAGCTCGGCGCCGTCCGCACGTGCGAACCGGCGTTCCAGCGAGCGCGCGTGCTGCGGATCGCAGAGCCCCAACACGATACGCCGGACTTCGGGCAGCGGACGCCCGCCCGGACGCTCGGCCGCCCGCTCGGCGCGCGCGCAGGTCGGCAGATCGTCACGGTGCAGACCGAGGAATTTTCCCATCGTCACGTAGACGTCGCTGCCGGGCGCCGGGGCCCGACGCCGGCCCGCCACGAGGTCCGCGATGTAGGTCTCCGTGACGCGAACGGCCTCCGCGAGCTCGCGCGGGGTCCGCTTCAGCTCTCGGAGGCGGCGCTGCACCAGCCGTCCGACCGGAATGGGGTCTTTGAGCCGTAACGCTGCAGGCACGCTAGTCTCCTCATGGAACAGGGGTTGGGGCGACGAGTACAGAAATATCGCTACAAAGGGCCTGCAAACACAGCCCATCCGGCGACTTGCGGGGGCTCGGCTCCCGGGCGACCTTGCTGAACCAACACCTCCAGGACCTCGCGTGCAGCGTAAGCTCCGAATCGGGATTATCGACCTCGTCACCCGGGGTCCGACGCGCGCCTTATGGGCGCGCACCATGAACGCCAACTTCGCCAGCATCATGCCCCAGGTGGTCGGGGTCTGGTGCGAGGCTGAGGGGCATGATGTCACCCTGGTGTGCTATACCGGGTTCGAAAACCTGGTCGAAGAGCTGCCCACCGATGTCGATGTAGTGTTTATCGGCGCCTTCAGCGAAGCCGCGCTCTCGGCGTATGCGCTGAGCCACCTGTTTCGCTCCCGTGGGGCGATCACGGTGCTCGGAGGCCCCCACGCCCGCTGCTATCCGGAGGACGCCCGGAAGCACTTCGACTACGTCCTCGGGTTCACCGACCAGACCGTGATCCGTGATGTGCTCGCGGATTGCTCGCAGCACCGGCCCTATGGTGTGCATCTCGCCGCGGCTCGACAGCCGACGGTTCTCCCGGGAGTGCGGGAGCGGTGGCGGTTCATCGACTCGACCCTGAAGAAAGCCCCGGTTCTGAAGCTCGTGGGCATGATCGGGAGTCTGGGATGCCCCTACACGTGCAGCTTCTGCATCGATTCGGTCGTCCCCTATCAGCCGTTGGACTTCGGCGAGATCACCAAGGACCTGCAGTTCCTGGTCAAGCAGCACCGGCGGCCGCGCGTCGGGTGGCACGATCCCAACTTCGGCGTGCGCTTCGACGACTATATGGAAGCGATCGAGGCTGCGGCGCCGCCCGACAGCATTGATTTCATCGCCGAGAGCAGTCTGTCACTCCTCTCGGAACCGCACCTCCAGCGGCTGCAGCGCAATGGGTTCAAGGCGGTGCTGCCCGGCATCGAGTCCTGGTACGACCTCGGGAACAAGTCGAAGACGGGCAAGCGCACCGGGATGGACAAGGTGAAGGAAGTGTCCGCGCATGTGAACATGATCATGCGCTATTTGCCCTACGTGCAGACGAACTTCGTGCTGGGACTGGATGGCGATCAGGGGCCGGAGCCGTTCGAGCTGACCAAGCGGTTCATCGACCTGACGCCGGGCGCCTTCCCCGGCTATTCGTTGCTGTCGGCGTTCGGGCGCGCCGCTCCGCTCAATCTGGATTACCAGCGCGCCAATCGCGTGCTCGGGTTCCCCTTCCACTTCCTGGACAACAACCACGCAATGAATGTCCGGCCCAAGCATTACTCCTGGCCGGAGTTCTACGACAACGTGATCAGCCTAACCGACTACTCGTTCTCCTGGAGCTCGATTGTCAACCGGTTCCGTGCCAACCGGACGAGGATCCCCAAGTTGATGAACGTGCTGCGGGCGATCTCGTCGGAGGGACACGGCCGGCTCAAGTACTACAAGGGGGTGCGGCGGCGCCTCGATACCGACGTTCCGTTCCGCCGGTACTTCGAGCAGGAGACCGACGAGCTGCCCGCGTTCTTCGTGAATCGGGTGCAGCGGGAGCTGGGGGTGCTCTACCAGTGGCTGCCAGCCGGCGCCCTCTATCACGACCCGCACGCCTACCTCAAGGCGGAACAACCTCCGGCAGCGGCGGTCGCGAGCTAGGGCGCCGGCAGCCCGTTACGGCAGGGTGAAGTCCACTCCGGTGCGGTGTTCGCCCGGAGCGAGGATCACCGTCTGGTGCTGCGGTGTCGTCGCGAACCCGGTCGCCGTCGCGCTGTCGCTGACCTCATAGGTCGCCGGCGGCAGGAACAGGATGACGTACGCCCCCGTTCCGGGATCCGCCACCGCCATGCCAATCGTGTCCGCTCCAGCGTTGATCGTCGCGACGATCACACCGTTGGCCCCGGCGGGGCTCGACGTTCCGGCGATGGAGCCGGCCTGATCTGCCACGACGCCGTGCAGCACGGGCTTGAACAGCACGCTGGTCGGCGCGTCGCGCGGGCCCTGGAAGACGAAACTCCGCAGCACATCGAAATCCACCACCAGGTCGGTTTGCCCGGGGGCGATATGCACCGGGCCGCCGAAGTTGACCTTCAAGCCGGTCTGTGGTCCGCTTGGCACTTTCATCGTCGCCGTATCGGTGCCGTTGGTAAAAGTCGTCGGCGGGGCGAGCATGACGCGTGCCGAATCGACGATCAGATGGAGCGACTCGTAATCGCCGGCCGGAATCAATGGGTCACCGAGCAAGGCCGTCACTCCGCCTTGCAGCGCGAGGAGATCGTACTCGGCCGGTGTCTCGGTGATCGTGAACCGCGACGTTCCGTCCTGCCCGATGAGGTACACCTTGGAAATCCAGA
>DATFGN010000075.1:0-14114 GCA_035249405.1 Gemmatimonadales bacterium | reverse complement strand
GTGCGCGCCTACGGGCCGACCCACGCCATCGCGCGCGCGGCACTGATGGGGCAGGCCGCTCCCGAGGCGGCCGCCGAGCTGCTGCTCCGCACCTCGGCACTGGCCGATTCGACCAATGCGGAGATCGCGTTGTCGGCAGGTCTGCCCACGACCGATCCGGCGCTGGTGCTGGCGTCGGCTCTGTTACCGGCCATGACCGCGTTCGAGCGCGGCTTCAGCGCTCTGGGGACCGAGGAGCGCGAGCTGGCGAGCGAGCTGGGTCGCGCCCGGTTCGCCGTCTTCGGCCGTAGCGTTCCGCCCGACGGCACCTTCTCGCCCCGTATCGCCGATGGTGTGGTACAGGGCTACGCCTACAACGGCACTGAGGCACCGCCGTTCACGACCTTCTACGGCATGTACGACCGCTATCGCGCCAATGGGCCGGGCACCGACTGGGATCTTCCCTATCGTTGGCGCACGCCGCCCGCAGGACTCGATCTGGGCACGCCGCTCGACTTCGTGTCGACGGCCGACACCTACGGTGGTAACTCAGGGAGCCCGACGGTGACGAAGGATCTGCGGCTTGTGGGGTTGAACTTCGACCGCAACATCGACGCCCTGGTCCGCGATTACATCTATCTCCCAGAGCGCGGGCGCAACGTCATGGTGGACGTGCGGGCGATCCAAGCGGCGCTGCAGCACGTGTATGGGGCGCAGCGGGTGGTGACGGAGCTCTTGACGGGACAAATGCCTGAATAAAACGAAGCCGCGACTCGGGAAAGCCCAAGTCGCGGCTCGTAGACTGCTGGTGTGTGTCGCTTACTCGGCCGCGTGAATCGGTTCCGGAGCCGGCCGATACGCAACTGAAACCGGGTGAGTCAACCGGATCGCCAAGCGTTTTCCAGCGGGGACGACCACCGGCACATAAGACGCACGCTGCGCGAGCGTCCCGAAACGGAATTGCTCGGTCTGAATCTCGATTTCCGTCGAGTCTCCCTCCACCATCAGCTCGGTGAACCGCACAGCGATCCCTCGACCCTCGAGGTCTTCGTCGCCGTCATCGGTCACTTCACCGGTGATTTGACTCCCGACCGGGATTTCCATCCCGCCATTCAAGCGCACCGGTCGCACCGTCCGTAGCTCGAACTCGTCTCCCGCGGTCAGCGTTCCCGTGGGCAGATCCTCCTCCATCACCGCCACGAACGTCGTACCCGCCGGAATGACGACCGTCTCTCCCCGGTCGGGTCTGACAACGGTTGCTAAGAGGCCGCCGACGCCGAGCGTGACAGCGCCTGCGACGGCCACCACTTTGATGAGAATCATGGTTTCACTTCCTCCCCTCTCCCGCCCTACGGGCGGCTTACCATCTTGGATACACACCTAGGGCCCGAAGGTTGACATCGCAAGGTCATAGGTCACGTGGCGTTAGGTGTGGTATGGATGCCGCACCATCCATCCCTGAATGGGTAGGTGTCGCCCGTTGGTGAGCTCGATGCCATCCCCTTCTGGTGAAAGTCGTTGCATTCCGGGACCCAAGAACCCCAGCGTGCCTCGAGCCCCGAAACTCCGGATGAAATCGCCCGTACGTTCCAGCGTTCCCCAACCGGGCAGCTCCCGTGAATGAGCGCATCTTTTTCGGTCTGTTTGGCGCCGCAATCGCCTGTGTGGTTGTCCTGGGTGTAGCCTGGGGGCGCGATCGGCGTCGTCTGGCTCGGCTCGAGGACCGGCTGCTGGATGGCTCAGGACGGGCGCCGGGGGCGCAGGGGGACCTCGAGGAGCGCGTGAACGAGCTCTCCGGACGCGTCACACAGCTGGCTCGAGGGCAGGAATTCTTGCAGCAGTTTCTGTCCGGGCAACGCCGGCTCCCACAAACTGGTAGGACGGTCGAAACAAATTCCTGATCGCCCCCTTGCCTGCTCTCAGGGCTCTTCGTAGTTTCAGCGCACGGCAGTTTCGAACCACGCACGATGAGGATCTCTTCTCGATGATGAACGAGCGCTATACCAACCCCAAGACGCTCCGCCTGTGGGCGGGTCCGGTGTGCCGGACCGCGCCGTTCGCGGACGTCGCTGGGCGTATTGCGTCCGCCGCCGAGCAGTCGAGGAGGGAAGCACCCTAGAAGTCCGCGATACCATTGCGTGATCCCGGCCTTCCAGGTGCTTCGAGAAACCTGGAAGGCCGTTCTTGTTTCGACCAGTGCCGAGGATCACGATGATGGAAACCGATCAACAACAACTCAACACAGCGATCATCGCCCGCTACACGGACCAGCCGGCCCGCCTTCCTGCCGAGCTGCGCCGGGCCATCGAAGAGCGCTGGGATGGGGCGCCGGTGCAGCTGTACGCCCTGGCCGACCTGGATCACGCCCTGCGCCTCGGCGAAACCTGGGTCGCGTTAGGGCCAAACCATCTGGCGACTGCCACTTGGACCGGTGCGGCGTGGACGATCGAGAACGTGTGGCGGTCGCGGGTTGAGGCGGTCCGGGAAGCCCCCGGGCTATCGGCGACGACGCTCACGATTCTGGGCCGCCCGGGCGATCCGGCGCTGCTCGTGGTGCGGTACACGCACCGGCAGCGGCGCGCGTTCGAAAACCTGCGCTTCGTGCTCGAGGAGGCGATCGCGGGGCGGACCATCACGCCCGTTGATGCGGATCACGAGTACGCCGATGCCGTGGCGCGCCCGGTCCGGGACGCACAGGCGCTGGTGGCGGGGCGGCGCGTCGCCGTGATCCGCCGGCTGCTGGGCTACCTCAAGCCATACCGCCGCCAGCTCACGATTGGGATGACGGCGGCGGCCGTGATCACGCTCGTGAGCCTCGTGCCGCCGTATCTCGCGGGTTACCTGATCGATCGCGTGATCCGGCCGGCGCGTGAGGGTGCGCTCCCCGTGGGTCGGGCCACGCTGATCGCCTGGTTTGCGGTCGCGGCGATGGCGCTCGTGTTTCTCGTGCGCCAGGGTGCGGCGCTGGTCCGGTTGCGGTTGATGGCGATTCTCGGGGAATGGGTGGCTCGGGATCTGCGCGCGGAGCTGTACGAGCACATCCAGCGCCTGTCCCTGTCCTTCTTCTCGCGCAAGAAGACGGGCAGCCTGATCACGCGGGTCTCGGCCGACACCGACCGGCTGTGGGAGTTCCTGGCGTTCGGCGTGGTCGACGTGTCCCTGTCGCTCGTGATGCTCGTGGGCCTGGGCGCGGTGCTGCTGTCGCTCGATTGGCGCCTGGGTCTGGTCATGACGCTCCCGGTGCCGGTGTTGTGCTGGCTCATCTATCGGCACAGCGAGGCGATCAACCAGCTGTTCATCCGCGCGTGGCGGAAGTGGTCGCGGGTGAGCGATGTGCTGTCGGATACGATCCCCGGGATCCGAGTCGTCAAGGCGTTCAACCAGGAAGAGCGCGAGATCGCGCGCTTCGGGGACCGGAACGAGGACGTGACCGCGGAGTTCAACCGTATCCACCGCATGTGGACCGGCTTCTGGCCGTTCCTGATGTTGGCGGTGCACACGACCACGGTCCTGGTCTGGGTGATCGCTGTGCCCCGGTTGCTCGGCTCGGGCGCGACGCTGTCCACGGGGACGTTCGTCTCGTTCCTGTTGTACACGACGATGTTCGTGGCGCCGATCGAAGTGATCGGCCAGATGGCGCGCACCATGAACCGGGCGACGACGTCGGCGCACCGGGTGTTCGAGGTGCTGGACACCGAGCCCGAAGTGAAGGACGTGCCGGCGGCTGTGCGCCTCGAACCGGTCCGCGGGCGGGTGCGGTTCGAGCGCGTCGTGTTCGCCTACGACGGTGTGCGCCAGGTGTTAAAGGGGGTGAGCTTCGACGTGGCACCCGGAGAGCTGATCGGCCTCGTCGGCGCCTCGGGCGGCGGGAAAACCACGATTGTGAACCTGATCGCGCGCTTCTACGACGCGACCGGCGGAACGGTCTCGATCGACGGCGTCGACGTACGGCGGCTCGAAACCGGGCACTACCGCCGGCAGATCGGCATGGTGCTTCAGGATCCGTACCTGTTTCACGGCACGGTGCTGGACAACATCCGCTACGGGTTACCGGACGCGTCGCTCGAAGCCACGATCGCCGCGGGGAAGGCGGCGAACGCGCACGACTTCGTGTGCAAGCTGCCGCACGGGTACGACACGGTCGTGGGCGAGCGGGGTCACACGCTCTCGGGCGGAGAGCGCCAGCGCGTCTCCATCGCGCGGGCGATCCTGCACGATCCCCGGATCCTGATTCTGGACGAGGCGACCTCGAGCGTGGATACGGAAACCGAGCGCGAAATCCAGCAGGCGCTCGAGCGGCTCACCGACGGCCGCACGGTGTTCGCCATCGCGCACCGGTTGTCGACCCTGCGCCGGGCATCGCGGTTGTTCGTGATCGAGGAGGGTCGACTGATCGAAGCCGGGACGCATCGGGAACTGTTGGCGAAGCCCGATGGCCGGTACCGGAGACTGCACGAACTGCAGCTTCAACTCGCTTAGGAGGGCGCATGACAATGACTCTGGTTGGCGAGCCGCTCGCGCAACGCGACACCGAGCTCACCTTGGAGCATCGCGCGGACGGTCAGCTCTGGGTGATCCAGGGCGAGAACGAATGCGCGGTCCGGGTGCGCCGGGCATTCCCATGGTCTGAGCCCAGCCGCTTCCTGTCGCTGCGCGACCATGAGGACGTCGAAATCGTGCTCGTGACCGATCCGGCCAAGCTCGATCCCGAGTCGCGCCACGCACTGGAGCAGGCACTGGCGCAGGCGGGGTTCGTGTTCGACGTGAGCGCGGTGCACGCGATCGACGAAGAAGTGGAGATCCGGACCTGGCGGGTGGAGACGCGTCAGGGGCCGCGCTCGTTCCAGACTCGGCTGGACGATTGGCCACGCACGCTGCCGGAAGGCGGTTTGCTGATCCGGGACGTGGCGGGCGATCTGTATCGGTTACGGCAGCTCGCCCGGTTGGATCAAAAGAGCCGCGAGCTGCTCTGGGCGTTCGTGGATTGACCGGCGAACCTCAGCCGGAAGGCGGGAATCGGTGCTCGGTCGGCGGACCGAGTACCGATTTCTGTTTCCCGGGTATTTTGCTGGCGAGCATGCGTCTCTCGTCCGTGACTCTGATTGTCGTTCTGGCCGTCGTGTCGTGCGCACGGCGTCCCGAGTCTATCCCCCCGCCCGCAGCGGCGATCGATGCCTGTGCCCTCGCGCGCGATTCCGCGCCGCTACCGGAACGACTGGCCGTTGGGTTCTCCGGCCCTGTAGATCCGAGCCACGTACCGGTGCCCACGTCAGCGGCGGAGGGATTCGTATTTCCTCAGGTGTTTGAGACGCTGGTGCGACTCGATTGCACGGGAACCGTACGACCGGGGCTGGCCGAGTCGTGGCGCGGGGAGGACGATGGTCGGCAGTGGACGTTCACCCTCCGTCCGTATCTGCGCTTCTCCGATGGCACTCCGGTCACCGGACAGGCCGTCGTTGACTCCTGGACCGGACGCACGGTCTTGCCCGCTGGTGCCCAGCTGACTGCTCCCAGTGAACGGGAAGTCGTGGTGCGGTTTCCGTGGTCGCTCAGCGACCCTCGCCCGTTCGCCGATCCCCGGTACGCGCTCACGCGTGGGGCGGATGGTAGGGAATGGCCGGCAGGGACGGGCCCCTATGCGGCCGACACAACCGGCGGAACGATCACCGTGGCCCCCTATGGCCGGACCGGGCGCCCGGTGATCGCGATCCGGCCTCCGGTCGGCGACGACGCGCGTGACCTCATCGATCGGGGAGTCGATCTGCTCGTGACCGATGACGCGGCGGTGCTGAGCTACGCGGCCGATCGACCCGGCTACGCGACCGTGCCACTTCCGTGGGACCGGACCTACGTCCTCGCCATGCCGCTTGGTGCAACTCTGGTTGACGGCACAGTCCGCTCCGGTCTGGCACGCGACGCGGTACACGTCGAAGCGCGCGCCGCCGGAGGCGGGGCCGCGCCATGGTGGTCCGATCCCGATGCCGCGTCGTGCGGAATTGACGTGCCACCTTTGAGCCCACCGCCGTCGGGCTTCCTGCTCAAGTCGGTTGTGTATCGATCCGATGACCCCACGGCGCGCGATCTGGCGGGTCGATTGGTGGCGTTGAACCTGGTGGGTTTCGGAGGGTCTCGCGCGACCGGCTTGGGCGTCGCAGAATTCAACGCCATGCTCGCCTCCGGCGGGGCGAGCGCGTATGTGCTGGCGCTGCCGACGCAGACGCTCGAGCGCTGCGGGGCGCGGGGCGAGCTCGTTGCCCGGGCGCCGTGGCTTGCCGCTGACCCCGCGCGCTACCTGGCGCCGTTGGTCGATGTGCGGCGCCGAGCCATCGTTCTCCGTGGTGCCGCGGCGTTCACCGTGGAGTGGAACGGAACCTTGCGCGTCCGATGAGCCGATGACCTTTCGCAGCCGGATTCTGCTCGCCACCGTGCCTGTGGTGCTGGTGCCGCTCGTCGTCTTCGGACTCGGCGTCCGACGCGCGATGCGCCAGCAGATCGCCGGTCAGTATCGCGGACGCGTCACGGCGCTCGTCGATCTGATCGGCCAGGACTTGGAGCGGCAGGGGACCCTGCTCGCGACACGGTTGGCCCGCCTGCGCAACGCCGCCGTCGCCGACAACCGGTTTCGGCTCGCGGCCCTCGCCCGGGATTCGCTGCAACGCAGCTACGCCCTCGACTACGCGGGCACTGCCATGCGACTCACGGGCCTCGACATGTTGCAAATCCAGGACGACTCGGCACGCATCATCAGCTCCGGCCATTTCCGCAACGAGTTCGACCGCGTCGAGCGCGGGCTTCCCCGGCTCCTGCCCACCGCCCCGAATGGGATGGCCCTGGTCCAGGCGCGGACAGCCGAAGGTCCGTTCTTCGCGCTTGCGCGCCTCGATTCGCTCCCGCTGGGCGATCGGTACTTCACCGTCGTCGGCGGGATCCTCGTGGACTCCGGATTCCTGGCGCGCCTGGCGCGCGACAGCACCGTCACCGTCTCGCTGGTCTTGCCTGGCGCCACACTGTCCTCGCGCGCTTCGGCGGCTCGCCCCGCCGATGAAGTCGTCAGCGAGCTCCCAGTCCCGTTCGTCGAAGCCGCCCAGCCCGAGAGCGCTCAGCTCGTCCCCGCCCGGCTCCTCGTTGCGACGCCGCTCACCGGGTTGCAGGCGCTCCAGCGCACCGTCGATCTCTGGTTCGTGATCGCCGTGCTCGTGACCCTGCTCGTGACGGTGCTTCTGGCCGCGTGGCTGGCCTCGCGCCTCAGCCGGCCGTTGGCCCAGCTGGCCACCAAGACCGCCGAGATCAACATGGACCGGCTCGATGTGGAGTTCTCGAACGACGGCAAAGACGAAGTCGGCGCGCTGGAGCGCCTGTTGGGCCAGATGACCGAGCGGCTGCGCGCCGGGACGGTGCGGTTGCGCGAGGTGGAGCGCCGCGCGGCTACCGGTGAGCTCGCCCGGCAGGTGAACCACGACGTGAAAAACGGCCTCGCCCCGTTGCGCAACGTACTGCGCCACCTGGCGCAGGTCGCCCGCGACCGGCCTCTGGAGCTGCCCAAGATCTTCGCCGAGCGGCGCCAGGCGCTGGTCTCGAGCCTCAACTATCTGGAGTCGCTCGCGGCCAACTACGCCAAGCTGTCTCCGCCGCCCGAGGCGCAGCGCTGCGACGTCAACACGGTGACGCGTGAGACCGTGGAGCAGCTGCCGGCTGCCTCCGCCGAGATCAACACCCAGCTCGCCCGCGGTGTGGGGGAAGCGAAGATCGACGCCATCGCTTTGCGGCGCATTCTCGAGAACCTGGTGAGCAACGCCGTCGAGTCGTTGGGTGACCAGCCCGGAGTCGTGACGATCTCGACCACCCGAGGTGAGGACGAGGGCGCCACGGACGCGATTCGGATCGTGGTCGAAGACACGGGGAAGGGCATGACCGAATCCGAGCTGGAGAGTGCGTTCCAGGACTTCCATACGACCAAACCCGGCGGCGTCGGCCTCGGGCTGTCCATCGTGCGCCGGCTCGTGACCGACGCGGGCGGCCGGCTCCGGGTGGAAACGTCTCCCGGTGCGGGATCGCGGTTCATCGTGGAGGTGCCCGTCGTCGAGGGCGCGACGTGACCCTGATTCTCATCGTCGATGACAATCACCCCCTCGCCGAACAATACGCCTACGATCTGAAGCGGCTGGCTGGTCACGACACGCTCCACGCGAGTGATGGCGCCGCCGCGCTCGACATCCTGGCGCGCGAGGCCGTCGACGGCGTGCTGCTCGATCTCGAGATGCCCGGCATGGATGGGTTCGAGGTGCTGCGCCAACTCGAGCGCCGTGGCCAGCGCGTGCCGGTGATCGTCTATACCGGGACCGGCGACTACGATCGCTGCGCGCAGGCCATTCGACTCGGAGCGGTGAGCTTCATCGACAAGAGCGAGCCGATGGAGCGTGTGGTGCAGGAGATCGCCGGGGTGCTGGAGCGACAGCGGCTCACGGCTCAGGTGGCGGCACTGCAGCGCGAAATGGGAGAAGCGCCGCTCGCCGGATCGAGCGCGGCCATGCGAAAGCTGCGTGACGCGATCGCCCGGGTCGCCCCGATTCCGTCACCGGTCCTGATCGTCGGCGAGAGCGGCTCCGGCAAGGAAATCGTGGCGCGCGAAGTCCACCGGCTGGGTGGGGCGAAGGGTCCGTTCGTCGCCATCAACAGCGCCGCCCTGCCGCACGACCTGGTCGAGAGCGAGCTGTTCGGGCACGAGCGGGGTGCCTTCACCGGGGCGGTGACGCTGCACCAGGGCGCGTTCGAGGCGGCCGCCGGCGGAACGCTGTTTCTGGATGAGATCGGCGAGCTGCCATCGGCGGCCCAGGCGAAACTGCTGCGCGTGCTGGAGCAGCGGCAGGTGACGCGCCTGGGCGGCACGCGGACCATCGCGGTGAACGCGCGCGTCGTGGCGGCCACCAACCGGGACCTGGACGCGGAGATTGCCGCCGGACGGTTTCGCTCGGATCTGTACTACCGGCTCAACGTGCACGTGCTGGCCGTGCCCCCGTTGCGAGACCGGTTGTCGGATATCCCGGAGCTGGCACAACATCTCCTGGCCGATATGTGCACGCGATTTCGCGTGCGCCCGCGCACGCTGAGTGACGCGGCCGTGGCGGGGTTGATGGCTTACGACTGGCGACGCAACAATGTGCGGGAGCTGCGCAATACGCTGGAGCGGATGCTGATCGCCACCGATCGGGAGACGCTCGAAGCGGCCGACCTGCCCGCCGACATCGGGGAAGACGGGGCAGCGCAGCGCGTCAGCGCGGGGGCCGAGCCCCTCACGTTTCAGGAGCGCAAGGCCGATGCGGAGCGACGCATCGTGCTGACAGCGCTCGAGCAGCACGGCTGGCACATCACCCGCACCGCGGCAGCGCTGGGTCTCGCCGACCACGCGAGCCTGTTGAAGATCATGCGCCGGCACGGCATCAGCCGAGAGTAGCCGCGTGTCCGCTTGGACACGTTCCGGGCCGGTGTCCGTGTCCGCGCCGACACGAACCCACCTCCTCGAAAACAGCTAAGTGGTTGCGCGACTGAGCGCTCGAGCACTGCTCCCGGTTGGCCTCCGGCCTGCCTTGAGGGTGTGCGTCCACTCACCCCTCAACGGAGGATGGTATGATCACCACGTTCCGGTTCACCCCAGCATGGCTCGTCGCGGGACTATTCGTCCTCGCCGGCTGCGGCGACAAGTCGCCGAAGCAAGCCAACGCGAAAGAGCCCACCCCCGAGACGTCCACGATGGTCGTTCCGCCGGAGTCGACGAGCACGCCAAGCGCGCCGGTCGGTCCGGTGTCGTTCGCGAGCGCGGAGTCTTCGTTCCGGGCCCGTCGTTACGATGAAGCTGTCGCCGGGTTCGAGTCGTACACGTCGAGCCGTCCCACCAACCAGTTCGGGTTCTACATGCTCGGGCTTTCGGCCTGGAAGGCCGGCGATCTGCCTAAGGCCGAGGCTTCATTGCGGCAGTCGATCATCCTCGATTCGACGCACGTGAAGAGCTATCTGAACCTGAGCCGGGTGCTGCTCGATGAAAACCAACCCGATTCGGCGATCGGCGTGCTCGAGGTCGTGTTGCGGATCGACGAAACGCTGGGCGAGGCGTACCGGTTGATCGGTCGTGCCCATGATGCCAAGGGTGAGCCGGACCGGGCGGTCACGGCCTACCACGAGGCGCTGGTGCTCGATTCGACCGACGTGTGGTCGATGAACAACCTGGGCCTGGTGCTGATCCACCAGGACGCGTTCGACGACGCGGTGCGGCCGTTGGCCCGTGCCGTGGAGCTGGCGCCTGAAGTGGCGACGTTCCAGAACAACCTCGGCATCGCGCTCGAGCGGACCGGCCACTTCACAGCGGCCGCCGACGCCTATCGCGCGGCGATCGCGGCGGACTCTGGGTTCAGCAAGGCGCAGGTCAACCTGGACCGCGTGGCGGGGCTGAAGGAAGATCCGAACATCGGTCCGATCGATTTGAAGGTTCTGGCGCAGGGGTTCAACGCGCAGATCGCTTCTTGGACGACGCAGGAGCAATAGTTCACGCATCCCGCAGGTCGGAGCGGGCGGTCCCGAAGTCGGGGCCGCCCGTTTCGTAACTCCTAGGCCACAGCCACGCTCTTGATATTGAGGAACTCCCGCAGCCCGTACTCGGACAGCTCGCGCCCGTAGCCCGACCGCTTTACGCCGCCGAAGGGGAGTCGAGGATCGGACCGCACCATCCCGTTCACGAACACGCATCCAGCCTCGAGCTCCCCCGCAATTCGCTCCGCCCGGGTGCGATCCTCCGACCAGACCGCGGCGCCCAGGCCGTAGGGAGACGCATTGGCGAGCGCCACGGCATCGGCGGCATCACGCGCCCGCACCACCGCGGCCACCGGTCCGAACACCTCCTCCTCGAATGCCGCCATTCCCGGCCGCACATCGGTCAGTACGGTCGGCGGATAGAAGGCGCCGGTGCCCTTGGGGACGACGCCGCCGATGGCGACCTTCGCCCCGCGCCGCGCCGAGCGTTGTACCTGCTTGTGGAGGTCGTCGCGGAGCTCGGTGCGCGCCTGCGGTCCGACCTGCGTTCCCGTCGCGAGCGGATCGCCCATGCGACGTGACGCCATCTCGGTCGCGAACAGCTCCTCGAAACGCGCCGCCACCGGCGCCACGACGATGAACCGCTTGGCGGCGATGCAGCTCTGACCGCTGTTGATCAGCCGCGCGTCGGCCGCCGTTTTCGCCGCCTTCGGAAGGTCGGCGTCTTCCAGCACGATGAACGCGTCGCTGCCGCCCAACTCGAGCACCGTCTTCTTGAGGTGCCGGCCGGATTGCTCGGCGACCTGGCTGCCGGCCGCTTCCGATCCCGTCAACGTGACGGCGCGAATTCTGGGATCGGCGATCACGCCCGCCACGCGTCCGCTCGACAGGATCAAGCTCCGAAACGCGTTCTCGGGAAAGCCGGCTTCCCGGAATACTTCCTCGATCAGCAGGGCGCACCGCGTCACGTTGGAGGCATGCTTCAGGACGCCGACGTTCCCGCCCACGAGCGCCGGGGCCGCGAAGCGGAACACCTGCCAGAAAGGAAAATTCCACGGCATGACGGCGAGCACCGGACCGATGGGATCGAACCGCACGTAGCTCCTGGTGCCATCGAGATCGCGCGGCTGTTGCGCTAGAAAGTCCTGACCGTGCTCGGCGTAGTAATCACACACCGACGCGCACTTCTCCGCCTCGGCTTCTCCCTGGGCCAACGGCTTGCCCATTTCGAGTGCCATGGCGCGTGCGTATTTCGCCTTGCCCGCCTTCAGGACCTCGGCCGCCCGGCGCAGCAAGCGGGTCCGATCGGTCACGGGGCGGCGGCGCCAATCGTGGAATGCCTGTTCCGCCCCGTCCAGGAGGCGATCGAGCTGGGTGGCGGTCGTTTCGGCAAAGGACTCGAGCTGCTCGCCCGTGGCGGGATTGATGGAGCGGAGCATTGCCGGGCGAGTACGGGATTTGGTGCGTGCGCGTGGCATGAGGACCTCAGTCGGCGTTCGTCGGTGAGGTACACCCCGCGAGCACCGATGGCAACGGCTAGATTCTCGCGCCATGCAGCGACTCGAAGGGCTTGCCAAGCTCACCGGCCGGGAGCGCTACGTCGACGACCTGCCGCTCGAGGGGTTTCTCTGGGGTGCCACCGTGCGCAGCCTGGCGCCGCGCGGCCGCATCACCGCGGTGCGGTTTGGACCGGACGTCGATTGGTCCCAATTCACCATCGTAGACCACAAGGACATTCCGGGTCAGAACGTGATCGCGCTGATCGAGCGCGACCAACCGGTGTTGGCGCCGGACTACGTACGTCACGTCCAAGAGCCGGTGCTGCTGCTCGCCCACCCCGATCGCACGGCCCTGCGACGCGCCGTCGCCGCCGTCACGATCGACGTCGCGCCGGAGCCGCCGGTGTTCGACTTCCGTGTGACGCCCGCGCTGTCGCAAATCCAGTACGGCCGCGACAACGTCCTCAAGCACCTCTCCATCATCAAAGGTGACGTCGAGCGCGCGCTCGCCAGCGCCCCAATCGTAGTCGAAGGGACCTATGAAACCGGGGCCCAGGAGCACGTCTACCTCGAGCCGCAGGGCATGATCGCGGAGGTTCAGGACGACGTTGTGGTGCTGCGCGGGTCGATGCAGTGCCCCTACTACGTTCTCAAGGCGCTGCTCGCGCCGCTCGGTCGGGACGCAGCCAACGTGCGCGTGATTCAGACCCCGACGGGAGGCGGGTTCGGCGGCAAGGAAGAGTACCCTTCGACCATCGCGCTGCACGCTGCGCTTCTGGCCCTGAAGAGCGGCAGAGTCGTAAAGATCATCTACGATCGCGGCGAGGACATGGCGGCGACGACCAAACGCCACCCGGCGCTGGTACGACACCGCACCGGCGTGACTGCCGACGGCCGGCTGCTCGCCCAGGACATCGAAGTCGTAATGGACGGTGGGGCGTACGTGACGTTGTCTCCCGTCGTGTTGTCGCGCGGCATCATTCACGGGGCCGGGCCGTATGCCTGCGATCACGTGCGCATCGACGGCCGGGCCATGTTCACGAACGCGGTGCCGTTCGGCGCGTTTCGCGGCTTCGGGGCGCCGCAGACCCATTTCGCGAACGAGCGCCACATGGACCGCATCGCCGCGCGGTTGAACCTCGACCCAGCCGAGCTGCGGCGCCGCAATCTGCTCCGCGATGGGCAGACCACGGCGACGGGGCAGGTGATCCAGGACGGGACCGATCGCGTGGCGGTGCTCGACCAGGCGCTGGTGCTCGCGGATTACCAGGCGAAGCGCGCCGCGCACGCGGTGTTCAATCGCCGTGAAACGACCAAGCGCCGCGGGATCGGCCTGGCCACGTTCCACCATGGCGCCGGATTCACCGGGAGCGGCGAGGTGGCGCTGGCGTCGCGTTTGCACGTGGCGGGCTTACCCGACGGCCGCATCGAAGTGCGCAGCGCCAACATCGAGATGGGGCAGGGCACGTTGACCGTGTTCACGCTGCTCGCCTCGCAACGACTCGGCATCGAGCCCAGCGACGTCGTGATCGCTGAAGCCGATACGGCACGCGTCCCCAACAGCGGCCCGACCGTGGCGTCCCGAACCGCGATGGTCGTCGGCCACATGGTCGAGATGGCGTGCGATGCCCTGCGGGCTCAGCTCGGACTCGATGCCCAGGCGCGTGGGGAACCCGTTCGTGCGGCCATTCGGCGCTGGCACGAGCGCCATCCGGATGAGACGCTGCTCGCCGAAGGGGTCTACCAGCGGCCACCCGGCATCGCATGGGACGATGCGACCTACACGGGGGACGCGTACGGCACTTACGCCTGGGGCGCGTACGTCGCGGAAGTCGAGGTGGATCTGCGCACGTACGACACGCGGGTGATCGATTTCGTCGCGCTCCAGGAAATCGGGAAGGTTCTGCACGAGACGCTGGCGCGCGGGCAAGTCCAGGGGGGCGTAGCCCAGGCGCTCGGCTGGGCGCTGCTCGAAGAATGCCGTTGGAAGGACGGCGCCATGGCCAACGCCCAGCTCACCAACTACATCATCCCCACGAGCGACGACCTGCCACCGATCCGCGTCGCGTTTCTCGAGAGCCCCTACCCGTACGGTGCGCAGGGCGCAAAGGGCTT
>DATFGN010000074.1:0-2057 GCA_035249405.1 Gemmatimonadales bacterium | reverse complement strand
CCTTCGCTTTCACTTCCACGCCTTTTTCCCGCAACCCCGTTACGAAGATGTCGCTCGACTCGAACGGCAACAGCGTGGTGAAATGCTCGACCGGCCGGCGGCCGAACTGGGCCGGACTGCGCAGGTCACCCTTGATGCGCTGTCGCTCCGTGATCTCGACGGACTTCACGTTCCCCTGCTCGACCTGGGAGGTGAAATCGCTGTAGGAGATCTCCGCCGTATCCTGGCGGGTCCGGGCCGCGAGCTGGACCAGCACCACTGTGCCCACGATGAGGAACGCCCAGAACGAGAGCGTTCGGAGCATCCGGGTCCACTGGAATTCCCGCGGCGGTGGGGGGGTGCGGTTCGCCATATCAGGTCAGACTGGCAATATAAGGGAGGTGGCGGAAATTCTCCGCGTGGTCGAGGCCGTAACCCACCAAAAAGGCCCTGGGAGCGTCAAATCCGACGAATTTTGCGTCCAAGACCAGGTCTCCCGCCACGTGTTTGTGCAGCAGGGCGCAGATTTCCAGACTCCGTGGGTGCCGCGCCCTGAGCAGCTCCACCAGACGATTCAGCGTCCGCCCGGTGTCCACGATGTCTTCCACCAGCAGAATGTGGCGGCCCGCGAGCACCGTCTCGGGATCGTAGAGCAAGCGGACGTCCCCGCTCGATACCGTCCCGGATCCGTAGCTCGCCGCCACCAGGAAATCCACCTGCAGCGGCCGGTCGATGCGTCGCACCAGGTCGCTCAGGAAAATGAAGCTCCCCTTCAGCAACCCCAGCACGAGCAGATCGCCGTCGGGGTACGCGGACGTAATGTCCCGCCCCAGCTCGGCCACCTTTTGAGCGATCGTGTCGACGTCATAGACGATGCGGGCCAGTTTGGTCCCGCCCGTCTGTTTTTGGGGCTCAGAGCTGCGTAACATCGACGCGTACCGCCCTGGTTCCCGGCGCCGGCAGATCGACCGTACTGCGACAGATACCGGGGACCCACAGAATGGTTTCACCTCGTACCACGACCGGGTAGGCGCCACGCTCGCCACGCGGCACCCGCGCTTCCATCAGCAACCGCCGCAACGGCCTGCGACCCACCCCCCCGAGGGGCTCGATCACGTCGCCGGGATGGGGCGGTCGCAGCTCCCACCCCTCCGGTGGGAGCCAGGCGTGCCAGCCGGTTCGGACCTGGCGGCGCGGGGCGACGGCCGGTTCCCAGCGCACGGCGAATGCGCCAAATGTGACCGCGCCGCGACGCTCGCCGGCAGTCACCACGTCCGGGCTCTTCTTCTTATCACGTCCCCCCTCCACCAGCAGCCGGTCGAAGGCGACTTCCGCGATCCACCCCGCACCGAGCTCGCCGCGTCGTCCCGACGGCTTGCGAGCCAGCTCCACCAGACGACGCGCGCGCCGCGGCCCGAGGACGAGCCCGACGCGCCGGGCCGCCGCGCGCAGCACGGCGACCGCGAGGGCGTCACGATACGCGGCCAGGACGGGACGGGCAACCTCGAATCGCCGCGGGTGGACGCGTACGTCCAGGTCCGGGAGGCAATCGAGCACCGCATCCCACGCGCGCCGATCGCTCCTGGCCAGACGCGCAACGCGCACCAGGTCGCGCCGGACCCCTTCGCCCAGTTTGGCTGCGAGCAAGGGCAACACGGCGTGACGCAGCCAGGAGCGAAGGTGGCGCGGATCGGTGTTGGCGGGATCCTCATGGGCGGCAAGGCCGCGCGCAGTCACGTGCGCCGCGAGCTCGCGCCGTGTGAACGGGAGCAAGGGCCGAACGATCCCCGCTCGCGTGCGCACCGGGATCCCGGCCAGGCCCGCCGGACCGCTGCCGCGCAGCGCTCGGAGCAATACCGTTTCCGCCTGGTCGTCCCGGTGGTGGGCTGTCACCAGCCACCGCGCGCCGAGTCGCTCACGCGTCGTCTCGAGCCAGTGGTAGCGTGCGCGCCGGGCGGCCGTCTCGCTCGTTCCGGGGCCGAGCGCCAGCTTGCCCACTTCACACGCCACGCCGTAGCGGGCGGCGACCGCGGCGACGGCCGCGGCGACCGCCGCGCTCCCCGCCTGGATACCGTGAT
>DATFGN010000073.1:0-2992 GCA_035249405.1 Gemmatimonadales bacterium | reverse complement strand
CGTCGTCGAGATCACGGATGAGCGAGTGAGCGAGTTCCAGGCAGCGCGCTGCGCGGCAGGTGTGAAGCTCGACACGGTGCAAGCCGACCTGCGGTGGCTCCGGCACGCGCTCAATTTGGCCGTCAAAGCGAAGCAGCTGACGCGCGATCAGTGCCCGACTATCGAAACCCACGATCCGAAGAACGCCCGGACCGGGTTCTTCGAGGCGGACCAGCTCGCAGCGGTCCTGACCAAGCTGCCCGAGCACGTGCGCGGCGTTGTTACGTTCGCCTACCTGACGGGCTGGCGCGTTCGTTCCGAGGTGCTGCCGCTCACGTGGGCGCAGGTGGATTGGCGGGCGGGCGTCGTGCGCCTGGAGCCCGGCACGACGAAGAACGGAGACGGCCGCGAGTTTCCCTTCGCACAGTTGCCGGCGCTCAAGCAGCTTCTCGAGCGCCAGCTCGCGGGCGCCGAGCCCGTATCGGCGCACACCGTATTCTACGGGTCGACCGGGCGCCCCCTCGACTACAAGCACCTGCGCCTCGCGTGGCGGGCCGCGTGCAAGAAGGCAAAGCTGCCGGGCCGGTTGCTCCACGACTTCCGGCGCACCGCGGTACGGAACCTCGTGCGGGCTGGCGTGCCCCAGGTGGTCGCGATGAGTCTGACCGGGCACAAGACGGCCGCCGTGTTTCACCGGTACGCGATCGTGGACGGCACACTCCAGCGCGAGGGTGTTGCGAGGCTGGCGACGGCACTGGCGGCACAGCACTGAGGGCGCTGAAAGGTTGGTGAAAGGTCCAATGGGTAGTGAGGGGCCCCTGCGGGCTCCGAGCCATGAGGATTTGTGCCTGGAAGTGCCACCTAGTACTCCGTAGTGCCGCCCCAGCCCGGGACTCTTAATCAGTAGGGTCCCAGGTTCGATTCCTGGTTGCACTGGACGGTGCTACGGTTGGTCCGCCAGCAGCGATTGGCCGACATCGGACAGCGACTTCCCCTCGAGTAAGCCCGCGACCCAATCCCGAATCGCGATGCCGTCCACGGCCAACGTGTAGAACTGCGGCCGGAGCAAGACCGTGTGCATATGCCCCGGGGCCGTGTAGGTCCGCAACGGATGGGTGCGTCTGATGTCGGCGTGATTGGCCGCCAGGAGCCGCGCGAGCGGGACGTCGCGCACGCCCAGCATGCGGAGAAAACTCAACTGCACGTTGTCCTCGGCGCTGTTGAATTGCGCGAATGACACCCGCGGCGTGGTGCGGGCCGCTACCTGGTACAACGTCTCGAAGGTCAATGTGGCGGAATCGACGCCACGGTAGGCGGGGTCAGGCTTCAAGGCACCGGTCGCACCCCACAGCGCGAGGATTTCCGGGATCACCGGAGCGCGATACCCGCCGGCCGCATCCCCCAGCTGAACCACTCTTGCTCGAGGGTAGTGGCGGGCCACCAGCGACGCGTAGAGGGGGGTCGGGATTGCCCCGGCGCTGCTCCCCGTCACGAACACGAGACTCGGGTTGGCGAAATGCGCGTACACCCAGGCGAGGGCCCAGCGGGCGTTCGCGCGTCCACTATGGATGACTTGGAACCGGACCGGCGGTGCGCGAGTGGTGTCCGGGACCGAGTAGCTGACCGTACGAGCGCCCAGGAATGCGTCTGCCGTGCAATAGGGAACGAAGACGATGCTGTAGTCGCGCACCGGGTTCCGCGCATCGGTCAGATCGAGGATGCCACCTTGGCGGCTGGGATGGTCCGTCGAGTCGACCTGAGGATCGAACGTCGGCTGTCCATGCACGTCGCAGTTCTGGCTGTTCCAGCACGCCCCGCCACCCTCGAAAAAGATCACCAGGCGCCGTTCGTTCCCGGGATGGACGAAGATGGAGTAGCTCGAATCGTGCGCGCAGCCGGTACGTGGTCCGCCGGCGATTCGATTCCAGAGGGCAGGGGTCGCGGATTGTCCTGCGGCACTTCCGGCAGTTGCCCAGACGGCAAGCTGGGCGAGGCGTATCCGAAGGATCGTCCTACGCCCTCATGCGGTAGATCGAGAGGGCCCGGTTCAGGAGGCACAGCGCGCACAGCGCCTCACACCCCGCGGCCGACCAGTCGAGCGGCTCAACCTGGCCGTTGTCGCAAGCCGATGTGGTGTGCAGCGGCGCCCGACGCCGCAGGAACTCCTCGATCGCCCGAGCCAGCTGCTCGGCGCGGGTGGCGAGCTGTTCTGGGTCGGGCCGCTCCTTGACCCGTCCGACTTTGCCGCTACTCCGCCTACTCATGACTCGGGTCCTCGGCAGTCGCGAGAGCGATAAAGATATCAGTCCGAAGAAGTTAGCGCTTGACGCGGTCGTCCTGCTTGCGTCAGCATGGTCCAGCAGCGATATGAGCAGGGGAGGTGGCCACATGGCAGTCGCCGAGCTGCGCACAACCGGAGTCTCCACCGGAGCCAAACCGCGCGACGAGGAGCTCGATCTCTTCGGGCTGACGCATCCGGGCAAGGTCCGCGCCGAGAACCAGGATCATTTCCTTCTCTGTACCGTGCATCCGCAGGTCGTCGTGCATGGCACCAGCCTGCCCGATCCCGACAGCCTTCCCCTGCGCGGCCAGCGCCTGGCGACGCTCATGCTGGTCGCCGACGGAGTCGGCGGGAGCAGTAGCGGCGGCGAAGCGAGCCAGCTCGCCGTGCAATCGATCACGCGATTCGTGGCCGATTCGTTGCGCTGCTATCACACGGCCGGAACGTCGGGGGAGGAGGAATTCCTCACTGCCCTGCGCGTCGCGGCGCTCGAGGCGCACAAGGCCGTGAAAGAAGCCGCGCTCGCCGACGCGAAGAAGCGGGCGACCACGCTGACGCTGGGAATCTTCGTCTGGCCCTGGCTCTATGTCGTGCAGGTGGGCGACAGTCGTTGCTACTACTACTGGCAGGGCGAGTTGAAACAGGTGACGCGGGATCAGACCATGGCCCAGGACCTGGTGGCCCGCGGCGCGTTGCCGGCCGAACGGGCAGCGTCGTCCCCGTTCAGCAACG
>DATFGN010000072.1:0-7370 GCA_035249405.1 Gemmatimonadales bacterium | reverse complement strand
GGCTCCTCGCGGCTTTGGATGATGGCGTGGATCACGAACTCGGCGGGCAGGTCCCCACCCGCTGCGGTCACGACGGCGGCGCCGACCGCCAGCTCCGTGTGCGAATCCATGTGACGTTGGAATTCGGGTCCGCCCATTTGCTCGAGGCGCCGCAAGGCCGGCGTAGTCGGCTCGAGCTGCGTTGTGGCGGGACGGACGATGGCGTCGGCGGGAAAAAACCCGAGATCGTCGACGACCACGCGGATCACCGCGCGGCCACCTCCCGGGAGCGGCGGTACAGAGGAGCGGCATCCTGCGGCCGATGCAGCCGATCGAGCACGACGCCTTGGCCGTACAACGCTTTGGCGTGCGACGGGTCGAGCTCGCAGGCACGAACGAACGCGGCCAGCGCCCCATCCAGGTCGTCGACGTGATTCAGGGCCTCGCCGAGATAGAACCAGGCCGTGGGACTCCAACTCTCGTTTTCGACCACGGTCTTGAGATGCGGCACGGCAGAAGACCACAGGCCTTTGCGGAGCAGCACGATGCCCAAGGCGCTGCGCACGGTCAGGTTCTCCGGATCGAGCAGCAGCGCGTGCTCGAGATCGCCGCGGGCTTCGGCATAGCGACCCATCGAGCCGAGTATGGACGCCCGCTCCAGCAAGAGCGGCACACTGTCGGGTTGTTCCGTCAGGCGGGTATCGATCGCGGCAAGCGCATGCTCTGCCGCCGATCGGCCGGGAAGCGACACCGGGTGCCCGTTGCGCTTGGCGTGACCGTTGCCGTTTCCATTCCCTTTACCGTTTCCATTTCCGTTTCCATTGCCGTGGCCATTACCGTTTGCGCCATGACCGTGATGGGCATCGGAAGCAGAAACGTCGATTGCGTCGAGGGGCAGCGTGGTTTCAGTCAGCAGACGCGCTTCTTCTGACAATTCTGCCGCGACCCGGGCTCGATCGTTCGAGCGACGGTGCTGGGAGAATTGTCGCATCATCCGGTAACCTCGTTCGAAAGCCACGACATATAACGCTCCAATCCGTGCGACACCGGGAAAGCCAGCAGCTCCGGCACCTCGTAAGGGTGGAGCCGCTCGACGCTCGATCGGAGAGCGTCCCAGCGCGCCGCGTTGGTCTTGAGCAACACGACGACTTCAACTGCTTCGGTGACCTTACCCTCCCAGCGATAGATCGAGCGGGCTGCGGGCAACACGGTGCCGCACGCAATCAGTCGCTGTTCTACGAGCGCAGTGACGAGGGCGCGGGCATCGGCTTCCGTGCCGAGCGTGGTTAACACAACCAGCGCCTGTTGCGCCATTGCGGGCAGCTAACGTAGCCCCCGTACAGAAGTTGAGCAAGAGTGTAGCGAGAGGGCAACGGGGCCCCCGGGGAAGCTTAATCGGCCGGGCGCAGCCGTTCCAGCAGGTAAGCGGTCTGAATGATCGCGGCATGGGAGAGGGCCTGAGGATAGTTCCCAAGGTGTTCCCCGGTAGCGGGGTCGATCTCCTCGGCGAACAGGCCCAAAGGCCCGCCCCGCTTGAGTAATAGGCGGAACAGACGCTCGGCCTCGGCGTGCTCCCCGGTCAGGGCCAGGTTCCCCACGACCCAACAGCTGCAGATGACGAACGCCCCCTCGGTCCCATCCAGCCCGTCCTCCGACCGGTAGCGGTAGATCAGGTCCTCGCAGCTCGTGGCCAGCTCCTTTCGCACGGCGGCGAGGGTGGTGCGGACTCGGGGATCTTTGCGCTGCAGAAACCCGACCTTGGGAATCACCAACGCCGAGGCATCAACGTGCGGTGCACCGTAGGCCTGAACGAACGTTAGGCGGTCCCGATCCCAACCTTGGTCCAGGACCTCGGCGTGCAAGGCCGCGGCTTCCTTCCGCCACCGTTCGACGTCACCGGCCAGCTGCAGCTCACTCGCGATCCGGGCGCCCCGGTTCAACGCCACCCAGGCCATCACCTTGCTGAACACGTAGTGCCGGGGCTCGAGCCGCGGCTCCCAGATGCTGTGGTCGGGCTCACGCCAGTGATCCGCGGTCCAGTCGACCAGCCCGCGGAACACTTTCCAGGCGCCTTCGCTCATCGGATGCCGCCGGCGCCATTGATGCGCTGTCTCGAGCAGCTCGCCGTAGACGTCGAGCTGGAATTGTCCGACGGCGCCGTTCCCGATGCGCACCGGGTAATTGCCGCGGTAGCCCGCGAGATGATCGAGCACCTGCTCCGGAAGATCGCGCCGGCCGTCCACGCCAAACATGATCTGGAGATGGCGTCCTGGCGTGGACCGGCGCGACGTGCGTTTCAGGAACTGCACGAAGGCGTTCGCCTCGGTGTCGTACCCTAGGCGGTCGAGCGCGTACAGCACGAATGCGGCGTCGCGCAGCCAGCTGTAGCGGTAGTCCCAATTGCGGCCGCCACCCACGCCGCCCGGCAACGACGTTGTGGGCGCGGCGACGACGGCGCCCGTGGGCTCGTAGCAGCACAGCTTCAACGCGAGCGCGCTGCGCTCGACCGCCTGCCGATAGGGCCCTGCGTAGCGGAGCCGGGACGACCACTCGTCCCACCACCGGGCCGACGCATCGAGGGTTTCCTGCGGGCGATACAAGTCCACCGGATGCACTTCGTCGTCGTCGAAGCGGAGCACGAACCAGGCGCGGTCACCGGTTCCGAGCGTGAGCAGCGCCTCGGCCCGGCCGTCCTGCAGCTCCCATTTCACGTCGGTGCTCGAAGCCACCGTCGCGACGTCGTTGTCGTCGTCGGTCGCGAGCACACCGGCCGCGCGCCGGTGCAGCTGGGTTGAGCGCTGGGCGTAATCGAAGCGCGGCTCGAACGTGACGGCGACGTCCACGGCTCCACGCGCGCAGTGGATGCGCCGAAACACCTCGGTGCCGTGAACGCGAGCGGGCCCGACCGGCATCAAGTCGGTGACTTCCACCACGCCGCCGGCGCTCAGCCGAAATGTGGTGACCAGGATATTGGTGCCGGGCAGATACCGTTGCTCGGAGGTGGCGGCGCCGATGGGCGCGATGCGCCAGGTGCCACCCTTTGTCTCGTCCAGCAGCGCACCGAAAATGGATGGCGAATCGAAGCAGGGGGCGCAGCACCAGTCGATCCCACCATGGGGCCCGACGAGCGCGGCCGTGTGCAGGTCGCCGATGACGCCGTAATCGCTGATCGCCGGCTGACTCACGGGCGCGTTCCGGCGAAGGCGCCGGCCGCGAGCCATCGCAAGAGCTGAGTCACCGCGTCGGGATCGGGAAGGGCATAGTCGGCCTGTGTAGCGCCATCCCAGGGAGCGCCGACGCAGATCGATCGCCCGATGCCGTGCAGAGAGCGGAACGCTTCCTCGTCGGTCGCGTCGTCGCCCACATACAGGGCTCGGACCCGGACCGGCCAATCGGCGCCGTGGCGGCGCACCAGGACGAACAGCACCGCATGGCCCTTATGCCAGGGAACCGGCGGACGTCCTTCGACGACCAGCTTGCCGGCCACCACACGCAGCTTGCGGCGCCGCAGCAGCTTGGTGGCACGCTTCAAGACCGCTTCCCGACGTTCCTCCGGCACGAGTCGCACGTGATAGGACAATGTAGCGCCTTTGGCTTCGACCTGAGCGCCGGGTTCCGCCAGCCGTTCCAGCTCGAGCGCCGCCCGGGCCACGGTGCCCGCGAAGCGGGCAATGTCCGGGTGGCGGTATACGAGCCCCGGCCCCTCGATCTCGAACCCGTGATTGCCGACATACGTCAGACCCGGGACGCCGACCAGGCGCTTGATATCAGCGAGCGAACGCCCGGTGACGATGATGGTGTCGAGGTTTGGCGTGTGCGACGCCGATTCCAATGTGAGCCGCGTTGCTTCCGGCAGCTCGGCGTCCTCGGGTCGGTCCTGGATCGGCGTGAGCGTGCCGTCGTAATCGAAAAACAGGGCCACCGTGGGTCGGGTCGCGAGCCAGGGCCGCAGCCGTCGCCGCACGCTATCCACGACTCCGACCGAGCGCGGGCGAGCCGCGGCCGCTGCTGCGGCGCTCAAGAATCGCGTGACCCACGCCTGGACCGAGTGTTCCCGCACACGGTCGCGCAGCGCCGACATCCGGGCGCGACGCTCGTCGGGTGGCATCGTGAGAGACCGGTGCAGGGCTTCTGCCACCGCATTCACGTCGAACGGATTGACGAGCAGCGCCTCCTGGAGCTCTTCCGCGGCACCCGCCAGCTCGGAGAGCACCAGCACGCCCGGCTCATCCACCTGCGCCGCGACGTATTCCTTGGCCACCAGATTCATCCCGTCCCGGAGCGGCGTCACCAGGGCGACGTCGGCATGTCGATACAGCGCCCCCAGCTCGGTTTGGCTGAGCCCTCGCACCAGGTACCGGATCGGCGCCCATCCCTGGTCGGAGAACCGTCCATTGATGCGTCCCACGGTCTCGTCCAGCTCGCGCTTCAACTCCCGATAATCCGAAACCTGTTCGCGCGAAGGGATCAGGATCTGCGTGAATACAAAGCGGTCGTGGAATTCAGGATGCTCTTCGAGGAACCGCTCCACCGCCAGAAACCGCTCGGGGAGCCCCTTCGTGTAATCGAGACGGTCCAGGCCGATGACCTGGGCTGGTGCGTCCGGACCGGAAGCCCGTGGGCCCGCGGCCTGCGCCAGCGTTTCGATATGTCCCGGGTCGATGCCGATGGGGTGCGCTTGCACGCTCACCGGGCGCCCCTCGAACTGAATCGTCTCGGCGGCGCGATCGACATCACAGCCGAGCAGTCGCTCGGCACAGGTGAAGACATGCTGCGCGTAACTGGGGACGTGTACGCCGACGAGATCCGCGGCGAGCATGCCGCGCAGCAGCTCGCGGCTCCAGGGGAGAATCCGGAATACGTCGTACGCCGGGAACGGAATGTGGAGGAAGAACGCGATATGCCGGCGCGGCGCCCGCCGTCTGAGGTAGTAGGGTACCCGCATCAGCTGATAGTCGTGGATCCACACCTGGTCGCGGTCCGAGCTTTCTTCGGCGGCAGCCCGGGCGAAGCGCTCGTTGATCTGCTGGTAGACCGACCAGCTGTGGGCATCGATGCGCGTCCGGGCGACCATATAGTGGAACAGCGGCCACAGCGTGCGATTGGAGAAGCCACCGTAGTAGGCGTTCAGCTCGCGCGCGGACAGGCTGACGGGCCGGTAGCGGACGCGCGGGCTGGCCGGTGGCACGAGGGGCGTGGCGTCGTCCGGCTCCTGCTCGAGTCCCGGCCAGCCGACCCACACGCCGCCTCGCTCCCCCAACACGGGATCCAGGGCCGCGACGAGTCCGCCCGGGGAGCGCGTGAACCGGACCCCATCGGGACGGCGCTCGACGGTAAACGGGAGGCGGTTGGAGACGACGACGAGCGCACGCGCGGCGGGCGCTGGACTTTCATCCAGTGTCGGCGTGACGGGCCCCGGAGTCGCCAGGCCGCCGGCGGGCAACGTCTCCGGACGCATGGACGCTGATACCCGCGGTCGGGCCGGTCGCTCCGCGGGAATTCTGTTCGCCCGAACTGCGGGAGATCCCTAGCTTTCCTTCCCGATGCGATGGCTCCGCTTCCTGGTCGTATTGACGGCTTGGCCCGCCGTGACCTCAGGACAGTGTCCTGATGGGTCCCCGCCGCCCTGTGAGCGGGCCATCGCGCGTGCGCCGGCGTCGAACAGTGTCGCCGTTCTCTACTTCGACAACCTCTCCCGCGACACGGCCGATGCCTACCTCGCCGACGGGCTCACCGAAGAGATCATCGTTCGGCTGGGCCAAGTGCGGCGGCTCGTTGTGAAATCGCGGTTCGAGGTTCAGCGGGTTCGGGGAAACCGGACTATGACGGATCCCGCCACCCTCGGCCGGACGCTCGGTGCCACATACCTGGTATCGGGCAGCGTTCGGAAGGCCGGGAGTCGGGTGCGGGTGAACGTTGAACTGGTGCGAGCCGCCGCGCGCGCGCGGGTCTGGGGAGACGTGTTCGATCGAACCAGCGCCGACATACTCGGGATCGAGGAGGAGATTGCGATCGCTGCGGTTTCGGGAATCATGGGTCAGATCCTGCCGGACGAGCGAGCGGCACTCACGCGGCGGCCCACGGAGGATGCGCAAGCCTACGATCTCTACTTGCGTGGTCGGAGTTTCTTCAGTCAATACACCGAACAGGGTATCCGCCGCGCGCTCGACTTCTACGGCCAGGCGGTCGCCAGAGACTCGACATTCGCGACCGGTTGGGCGGCCCTAGCAGAGGCCTGGGCCGAGTTAGCGGACTACTGGGTCGCCCCTCGTGAGCCGTATCGGCGCGCGATGGATGCCGCGGAGCGGGCGGTTGCCCTCGATTCGACGTCCGCTGCGGCTGTGGTGGCTCTGGTCTATCCCGTGCTGACGATCGACCACGATCTAATACGGGCGGAACGGCTCGCCCGACGCGGCATCGCCCTCGATTCAACTCTGCCGCAGGCGCACGTCAACCTAGCCATCGCTCTGTGGGCTCAAGGTCGCCTTGAGGAGTCTCGGAGGGAAACCGAGCGTGCGTGGACCCTGGATTCGCTGTCCAATTTCACGGTGAGCTATCACCTCTACGGATTGTGGATGTCGCGTCGCTACGACGACATGGACGCTTTCGTCCAACGGGTGGGAACCATCATTCCGGCATCCGATCGGCTGTTATGGGAGGGGATAGCTCTGATCGGCCGCAACGATTGCCGGACGGCGGCGGAACGACTCAAGGACGCGACGGGGTTACCGCCATTTCCCACCGTGGAACTCGCCGTTGCACTGGCGTGCGCCGGCCGGCCTGCGGAAGCGCGCGCTGAGCTCGAATCCCTGTTGGTCGCCCGGCGGCGGACCTACATCATGCCCGACATGATCGCCGCTGTGTACGCGGCCCTCGGTCAACCAGACTCCGCGTTCCTATGGCTTGACCGCGCATACGAGGAGAACGCCACCTACTTGCTCTGGCTGAATATCGCTACGTACTGGGATCCGATCCGTGACGACCCGCGCTTCCACGATTTGGTGCGGAGAGTCGGGCTACCAGTCTTGGGACGGCACTGACGGCGTCGGGCCGTGATGGGTACCCTGACACGATGACCGTCCTCGACCGTCTCTCCGACGCCCTCGCCGACCGCTACGCCATCGAGCGCGAGCTTGGCGCGGGCGGCATGGCAAAGGTGTACCTCGCGCAGGACGTGAAACACCACCGCCGCGTCGCCATCAAGGTGCTGCGCCCGGAGCTCGCCGCCGCGCTCGGCGCCGAACGGTTTCTGCGCGAGATCGAGATCGCGGCCGGCCTGCACCATCCTCACATTCTGGCGTTGTTCGACTCGGGTACCGCGGCCGGGTTCCTCTATTACGTCATGCCCTTCGTCGATGGCGAATCGCTGCGCGACCGCCTGAGCCGAGAGA
>DATFGN010000071.1:0-2368 GCA_035249405.1 Gemmatimonadales bacterium | reverse complement strand
GGTGGATTGCAACCGGGCAGTCCTGACCAACTGGGGCGATGGGCTGAATCCCACCGCTCCGTGCGGGGCGTACATGCCGATCATTCACATCACGGGCAATGCCACGCTGAACGGCGTGCAGGGCCAGGGCATCCTGCTGGTCGACGGGAGCCTGAGTGTCCAGGGTAGCTATGAGTTTTATGGGATCACCATCGTCCAGGGCGACCTGTCGACCGCGGGCGGTGGTGTGTCGGAAGCGCACTTCTGGGGCGGGGTGATGGCGCGCAATGCCGATGTGGAGACGCAGACCCTGAGCGGAAAGGCGACGCTCAATTATTCCAGCTGCGCGATCAAGAAGGCGCTCGATGCGACCGCGCTGCCGACGGTGCTGCGCTCACGCGGGTGGTCGCAGCTCTATTGACCGACGCGGCTGCGCTAGAACCCCGCTTGCAGGCTCAGCGCCAGCTCTGCAGGATCCGCACGTAGTTCGCGCGCCCGAAGGCCTCAGGATCGGCCACGTTCTGTTGGCTCATCGCCCCACGCATCTGGGCCACGGACTCATAGCGGTGGCCTTCCATCCACGTGGCGAGTCCCCCTGTCAGTGTCCGGAGGTGCCCGGGGCCGTGGTGGAGCAGGGCCGAGGTCGTCATCACTGCGTCCGCGCCCGCGAGCAGATACTTCACGACCTCGGCGGCGGTGTGGACGCCGCTCGTGGCGGCGAGGGAAACCCGGAGCCGGCCGCGGAGCACGGCAATCCACAGCAGGGGGAGACGAATCTCCAGCGGCGTGCTGAGCTCCAGGGTCGGCACCACCTCGAGGTTCTCGAGATCGAAGTCCGGCTGGTAGAACCGGTTGAAGAGTACGAGGCCGTTGGCCCCGGCGTGCACCAGGCGGGCGGCCAGCTCGCCGAAGGCGCTGAAATAGGGGCTCAGCTTCACCGCCAGGGGAACGTGGATCGCTTCGCGCACCGCCTGCACGATATGGACGGTGCGGTCCTCGACCGCCCGTCCGGTGGCCAGGACGTCCACCGGCACGTGGAAGATGTTCAACTCGATCGCGGACGCCCCCGCCGCTTCCAGGAGAGTCGCGAAGTCGACCCAGCCGCGCTCGCTCGCCCCGTTCAGGCTGGCGATGACGGGCACGTCGACCGCCGCGCGCGCGTCTGAGACGAGCTTCAGGTATTCGTCGGGGCCGACGGCACCGCCCTGGACGGGCGGAAAATAAGAAAGGGACTCCGCGAAGCTCTCCGTGCCGGCCGCGGCGTAGCGCGAAAACGATTCGTTGTCGCGGATGATCTGTTCCTCGAACAGCGAAGCGAGCACGATGGCGGCCGCCCCGCCGTCCTCGAGCGACCGCACACCATCGAGCGACTTGGCGAGTGGGGATGCCGACGCCACGACCGGATGGGTGAGCGGCAGACCCAGGTACGTGGCGGACAGGTCGGTCACGATCCCCTCTCGCGAGCCAGATCTTCGTAGAGTTGCCAGCGGCGCGCGATCGCATCTTCGGCGCGCTGGAGCAGGGCGCCCGCCCCGCGTGGATTGGTCCGCGCCAGCATCCGGTAGCGCAGCTCCTGCTCGGCGTAGTCGGCGAATCGCGTCGAGGGGCGAAGCGAGTCGAGTGTGAACGGATTCTCCCCCGTGCGGCGCAGCTCCGGGTTGTAGCGCAAGAGCGGCCAGTAACCGCTGTGCACCGCCCGCTGCTGTTGATCGAGACCCATCCGCAGATCGTAGCCGTGCGCGATGCAATGGCTGTAGGCGAGAACCAGGGACGGGCCCTGGTACGCCTCCGCTTCGCGCAGCGCGAGCAGAGTCTGCTGCGGATTGGCGCCCAGGGCCACGCGGGCCACGTAGACGTTGCCGTAGGCGATGGCCTGGAGTGCCAAGTCCTTTTTCTCGGTGGCCTTGCCCGCGGTGGCGAACTTGGCGACGGCCGCCATCGGAGTCGCCTTCGACGCCTGGCCGCCGGTGTTCGAGTAGACCTCGGTGTCCAGCACCAGCACATTGACGTCGCGCCCGCTCGCGAGCACGTGGTCCAGACCGCCCGACCCGATGTCGTAGGCCCAGCCGTCGCCGCCCACGATCCACACGCTGCGTCGCACCAGCCCATCGATCACGGAGAGCAGGTGGCGCGCGCTCTCGTCGCCGGCATCCGCCAGGGGTTGCAGCAGTGCGCCCGCCGCGGCCACACGCCCCCGCTGGGCGCGAATGTCGCGCTCCACGCGCTGCGGCGCAGTGATCAGGCCATCCGTCAGCTCGTCGCCCAGCGCTGCGCGCCGCTGCTCGGCCAGGCGGCGCGCCAGGGCGAGCTGGCCGTCGGCCGCGAGACGCATCCCCAGCCCGAACTCGGCGTTGTCCTCGAACAGTGAGTTCGACCAGGCCGGTCCCCG
>DATFGN010000070.1:0-5761 GCA_035249405.1 Gemmatimonadales bacterium | reverse complement strand
CGCCGGCGTGGTCCTGTGCAGTCACCTCCTCGCGGAAGTCGAGCAGGTGTGTGATGACGTCGTCATCCTGAGCTCCGGGACCATAGTGGCGTCGGGTCTCGTCTCGGACGTCATCGGTCATGCGGAGCAGAACGCCGTGCGGGTCCGCGTCCCCGGCGCCTCGGCGGACGCGGCGCTGGCCGCGCTGTCCGCGCTGCCGGTCGTCGTGAGCGTGAAACAGATGGAAGGTGATGCCGGGTGGTTGCGGGTGGAGATCGACGGGGCCAACGGGAAGGACGGGGTGAACAATCAGATCCTCGATGGGCTGATTCGGGGGAACATTCCCGTGTTGAGTTTCGAACCCCAGAGCGGCCGCCTGCAGGACGTGTTCCTGCACCTCACGGCGGAAGGCATCAAGTGAACGGCCTTTCCGGCTCCGGGAAATCCGCCTGGCGGGTGATCCTCGCCCGGGAGCTGCGCGATCTGTGGATCGGCGGCAAGGCGCTGCACTTGATGCTGATCTACAGTTTGCTGTTGGGGATCTATTCGTTCCTGCTCGCGAGCAACGCCGAGGTCCAGCTCCTGCCCCGCAAGGAAATGGTGCTGGAGATGGTCAAGGCGTCGATCGCGGTGTGCCTGCTCATCAGCTTGCTGATCGGGGCGGACAGCGTCAGCGGCGAACGCGAGCGCGGCACTCTCGAGGTGCTGCTGCTGACGCCGGCGACCCGGCGCCAGCTCATGCTCGGCAAGCTCACGGCGGCGATGTCGCCGTGGCCCGTGGCATTGGCGATCAGCATCCCGTATTGGGCCGTCCTCGCCAAAGGCGATCCGGTGTTCGGGCAGGCGCTGATCTGGGCCACCCTGTGCGGCACCCTGATGGTGCCGGCGACCGCCGCGCTTGGCATGCTGGCCAGCATGTGGTGCAACACGAACAAGAGCGCCATGATGCTGAGCCTCGGGATTTTCCTCCTGATGCTGATTCCCGTGGAAGTCACCCGGCCGGGCCGCACCGCCACCGTGGGTGAGATGAAGAAAGCGGCCGTGCTCCTCTGGGTGAACCCCTGGGACGCCGTCGCGAGCTTTCTGGGGAACGTGCTCGCGCTCGGGTCGCACCCAAGCCAGGTCTTGTACCAGCTCACGCTGCCCGTGGCCTTCCCGATCATCGTGCTGATGTTCCTGTTCTGGTACGGTCGTCGCGGTCTGAAAATCCACGCCGAAACGGCCACGTGGCTCCAATCCATCTGGCGTCGCTGGACGTCCTGGATCCCGGTGGCGGCACTCCGCCCCCGCCCCTCCGCTCACCCATGACCACCAAGACGAGGGAGATCGTATGAAGACGTGGTGGCTCGTGTGCAAGAAGGAATTGCGCGAAACCTGGATCGGGGGCCGGGCGCTGAATCTCATCATCGCCTACACGATCCTCGTGAGCTTCTATACGTACTCGACGGCCAAGGGCAGCGTCACGAATTTCGTGCCGCCCAAGGAAATGGTCTTCGAGCTGTGCAAGCTGGTCATGGTGGTCGGGGTGTTCATGAGCCTCATCATCGGCGCGGACTGCCTGAGCGGCGAGCGCGAGCGCGGCACCTTCGAGGTGCTGCTGCTGACGCCGGCGAGTCGCCGGCAGATCATCGTGGGCAAGTTCTTCGCTGCCGTGTCGCCGTGGTTCGTGGCCTTCGCGATCGCGATTCCCTACATGAAGGTGCTGTCCCAGGGAGACGAGGTGTTCGGGCAGGGGGTGCTCTGGTGTGGTCTCCTGGGGAGTGTGCTCGCTCCGGCGTTCGCGGCACTAGGGATGTTCGTGAGCTTCTGGGCCGGCAATAACAAGACGAGCATGTTCATCAGTTTGTTGATCTACCTGTTGTTCCTGCTGCCGACACAACTGTCCGGGCATGCCCAAGGCGGTTTCATGGGCCTGCTGTTCCAGAAGATGAACCCTATGGGGGCTCCGCGTGTGTTTCTCGCCTATCTCATGGTGAACAACCGCACGCTCGAGGAGTCCAGGAGTTGGCTCTTGTCTCCCGCGATCTTCGCCGTGCTCATGTTCGTGTTGCTGTTCTGGTATGCCGGTTCGGGGCTCCGCCTCGAGCCGGGCCGTGCCCCGCGCCCCATGCGTGCGCACGCAATGGGTCTGCTGCTCGTCGGTTGCCTCTTGGGGATGGTGCCGAGCGTGCTCAGTGCGCAAGCGACCGCGGCCGATTCGCCGATGGTCGCCACCAGCGTGGCGCCGCCGGCGATGACCATCTCGATCGACGCGGGCGCCAAGGTCGTGCAGGCGGGCTCCACGATCACGTACAACACCATCGTCACCAATACCGGCACGACGGCTTCGCCTCCGGTCATCGTGGCGATGAACATCATCAACCTCAAGGGTCATGGCGACCCGGTCGACCCCGAAGACTGGTCGCCCGAACGGGCCCAGTACCGCGATGCGCTCGCCCCGGGAGAGGCCGCCACTCTGAGCTGGCGCGTCAATGCGATCCTCGACGGCGATTTCATGGTGTACATGGTCGCCGTCCCCGCACCGGGGGGACCCGACCAAACCACGCAACCGGTGGCCAGCTCGGGAATCCATATCACGGTGACCCCGTTCACCAAGCTCAATCCCGGTGGTGTGTTGCCCTATGCCATCGGCGGCCCGCTGATTCTCGCCGTCGTGATCCTGCTGGTCTACAGAAATCGGCGCCGGCAAATCGACGCCGGTGGACGTTGAGCCCCGTTGGGGCAACCCTGAAAGGGAGGACAGTCATGTCGCGCCGCAATCGTCAGGTGACCCTGCTGCTGCTCACGAGCGCGTTTGCGCTGGTGGCGTGTCACCAGAAAGCCGCCGCCCCGGCGAAGATCAAGCCGGCGACGGTCGAGAAGGTCGAAGGGTCGGACCTTGCGCGCGTCACGCTGACCGAGCGTGCCGCCCAACGTCTCGACATTCACACCGCCGCCGTCCGGGAAGTCAACCGGCGCATGGTGGTGCCGTACGCCTCCGTCCTGTACGACGCGAAGGGCGAGACGTGGGTGTACACGAGCCCCGAGCCGCTCAAGTACATGCGCGCCGCCATCCGGGTCGACTACATCGAAGGGGACCAGGCCGTGTTGACGTCCGGTCCGCCGGTGGGGACGCAGGTGGTCACCGTGGGCGGGCAGGAATTGTTCGGCGCCGAATTCGAGATTGGCCACTGACGGCTGCGTGAGTACGTCCAGGGAGATCGTCCAATGATGCAATGGATTGTTTCATCGAGCCTCCGGTTCCGGTACATCGTGATCGCCGGGGCCGTGGCATTGATGGTGTTCGGAGTCAATGGGCTCCGCCACATGCCCGTGGACGTCTTCCCGGAATTCGCGCCGCCCAAGGTCGAGGTGCAGACGGAAGGTCAGGGGATGTCCTCGGCCGAGGTCGAGGAACAGATCACCAACCCCATGGAGCTGGTGCTCATGGGGACGCCGGAGCTCGACGTGCTCCGATCCCGGTCGGTGAACGGGCTGTCGCAGATCGTGCTGCAGTTCAAGCGCGGCACGGACCAGTTCCATGCCCGTCAGCTGGTGCAGGAGCGCCTCAATCTGGCGGTCCTCAACCTGCCTGCCTCCGCGACAACCGTCCCCGTCATGCTCCAGCCGCTCTCGGCCACCAGCCGCGTGATGAAGATCGGGCTGTCGTCCGAACGCTACGACTTGATGGACCTGTCGATGATCGCCTACTGGACGATCCGGTTCCGCCTGCTCCAGGTCCCCGGCGTGGCCAACGTCCCGATGTGGGGCGAGCGGATCAAGATGTTCACGGTCCAGGTCGATCCCGAGCGGGCACGCCGCCACGGCGTGTCCATGAACCGCATTCACGAAGTCACCTCGGAAACCCTCGACTTCGGACTCGTGCCGTACTCCGCTTCGGCCAAGACGCAGACCGAAGGCTTCATCGATACGCCCAACCAGCGGCTCTCGATGCTCCACGTGCAACCCGTCATCGACCCGGAAGACGTGGCGCGCGTGGTCGTCCAGAACGTCAACGGCCGCAATGTGACGATCGGCGACGTGGCCAACATCGTGTGGGACACCTGGCCGCTCGTCGGCGATGCCGTCATCAACGACGGCCCCGGGCTCATGCTGATCGTGGAGAAGCTCCCCTGGGCCAATACCCTGGATGTGACGCGCGGCATTGAGGCGGCGCTCGCCGAGCTCCGCCCCGGGCTCCCCGCAATCGAAATCGACTCCAAGATCTTCCGCCCGGCGACCTATATCGAGCTCTCGATCCACAATCTCAACAAGGCGCTGCTGATCGCGTGCGTGCTCGTGGTCGTCGTGCTCGCCTTCTTCCTGTTCGACTGGCGTCCCGCCCTGATCAGCGTCGTCGCGATCCCGCTGTCCCTCATGGCCGGGGCGATCGTGCTGTACTTGCGGGGAGCGACGGTCAACACGATGGTGCTGGCGGGATTCGTGATCGCGGTCGGCGTCGTCGTGGACGACGCCATCATCGACATCGAGAACATCACGCGACGATTGCGCCAGGCTCGCAAGGAGGGGAGTACCAAGTCGACCGGCCGTATCATCCTGGAAGGGTCGCTCGAGGTCCGCAGTGCCATCATCTACGCCACGCTCATCGACGTCGTGGCGCTGATCCCCGTGTTCTTCCTGCAGGGACTGTCCGGCGCGTTCTTCCGGCCGCTCGCGATCTCCTACGGCCTCGCGGTGCTGGCGTCGCTGCTCATTGCCCTCACGGTCACACCGGCGATGGGCTACATCCTGCTCAGGAACGCTCCGCTCAAGGAGCACGGGTCGCCCCTGTCCCGCTGGCTCCAGGACCGCTACCAGGCGTTCCTGGCCCGCATCATCCAGGTGCCGCGCCGGGCCTACATCACGGTGGGCGTCATCGCGTTGGCCGGTGTCATCATCGCGCCGCGACTCGGGAAGTCCCTGCTGCCGTCATTCAAGGAGCGCGACTTCCTGATGCACTGGGTGACCAAGCCGGGTACCTCGCACGAGGAGATGTATCGCATTACGGTCGCGGCGAGTAAGGAGCTGCGCGCCATTCCGGGAGTGCGGAACTTCGGCGCGCACATCGGGCGCGCCCTGGCCGGCGATGAGCCCTACGGCGTGAACTTCACCGAGAACTGGATCAGCGTCGACCCCAGCGTCAACTACGAGGCCACGCTGGCCCACATCCAGGAAACGGTCGAAGGCTACCCCGGCGTGCAGCGCGACGTGCAGACCTACCTCAAGGAGCGTATCCGTGAAGTGCTGACGGGTGGCGGACACGCGCTGATCGTGCGCCTGTACGGGGAGGACCTGGGCGTGCTCCGCACCGCCGCGGAATCCATTGAAGCCGCCATGAAGCCTATCCCGGGGGTTGCTGACCTGCACGTGCAGCTCCAGACCATGGTGCCGTTTGTGGAAATCAAGGTGGATCACGCTTCCGCGCAACGGTACCATCTCAAGCCCGGCGACGTGCTGCGCGCGGCGAACGCGATCATGACCGGTCACGAAGTGTCGGACATTCACCGCGACGGGTGGGTGTACGACGTCCAGGTCTGGTCGATTCCCGAAGCGCGCGAGAATCTCACCAGCATTCGCAACATGCTCATCGACACGCCGGCCGGGGGTCACGTGCGCCTCGCCGACGTCGCCAGTGTGACCGTCAAATCCACACCGAACATGGTGCAGCGTGAAAACGGCACGCGGCGCATGGATGTCCGCGCTGACGTCGCACCCGGGAGCGATCTCGGCACCGTCGCTACCCAGGTCGAGGCGGCTTTGGCCGGCGTCACCCTGCCGCTCGGCTACCACGCAGAATTGCAGG
>DATFGN010000069.1:0-9827 GCA_035249405.1 Gemmatimonadales bacterium | reverse complement strand
CCGGTGGTGACGACGGTCTTGCCGTCGTAGTGCCCGGGATCGGCGAGCAGCTCGCTGATGCGGACCTGCCTGGCGCACGCGCCGGTCAGCAGGGCGAGGAGGAAAACAGCGGTCTTCTTCATCGATGGCTCGCGGCTCGAGTTCGGTTGTCGATACGCTCCAGCCTCGAAAAGGGTCCATCATCCGTCGATCGATGGAGGTTACCTTTGTGTCGATGATTCACCGGCACGGTTCACGGAGCCTTGGGCTCGCTGCGGCGCTGTGCATCGCCACGGGGGGAAGTGCGCTCCCAATGTGCCTTAGCCTCCTGGCACCAGCCGCAGCGCCGTGTGAGATGCACGGAACCCCGCACCAGGGTACCAATCATGTCCGTCCGTTGCAGCCCGCCCTGGTGCTTGTCCAGGGCGCCGGTCATGCGTGTCATCAGGATGCGTCGGGGTCGGGATGCACCGCCGGAGCCACGTGTCCGACATCCGGACCATCGACCCCGCCGAGCGTCGACATGACGGTCGCTCCAGGCGCTGGATTGCGCCTTGATGTTCGCGGGCCAGCCACCCTCTACGCTTCCTACATCGCTCCACCACTCGCCCCACCGCCTCAGGCCTAGTCGACATCGCGGGAGTAGTGCGTCCGCGCCGCGCGAGCGGCGCGTGGTCGACTTTGGTTCTGAGGAGATGCAGACAATGCGAATCGCGTTCACTGGCCCGGTGGCTGTCGTGCTGGCACTCACCACCCGGCCCGTCAGTGCCCAGGCGAACCACCAGCACCCGAAGCCAACGCGTTCGGGGCCCCTCGGCATTCCGGACACCCGGTCCGGTTCCGGCACTTCCTGGGTACCTGATGCCACGCCGATGCATGCCGCGCATTTCGTGGCGGGTTCGTGGGCGCTGATGCTGCACGGCGAGGGATTCCTCCAGTACAACCGGCAAGGTGGGGCTCGCGGGGATGCGCAGGTAGACCTCATCGACTGGGCAATGCTGTCCGCCACACGGGACCTCGGCGCCGGTCGACTCCAGCTGCGCGGGATGCTCAGCACCGATCCGTGGGGCGTCGGTGGCGGAGGCTACCCACTGCTGCTGCAGACTGGGGAGGCGAACCACGGGCAGCCGCTCGTCGACCACCAGCATCCGCACGATCTCTTCATGGAGCTCGCGGCACTCTACGAGCGGCCGCTCACCGCCGCGGTGGGTCTGTCCGTGTATCTCGCTCCGGTGGGCGAGCCCGCAGTGGGCCCCGTCGCATTCCCGCACCGGCCATCCGCCATGAACGATCCGCTGGCCCCGATTGGCCATCACTGGCAGGACGGGACGCACATCACGTTCGGCGTCGCGACCCTCGGCGTGTTCACGCCGGCCGCGAAGCTCGAAGCATCCATCTTCAACGGTCGTGAACCGGATGAACGACGAGCCAACTTCGACTACGCCGGGAGGCGACTCGATTCCTACGCTGCCCGGCTCACCGTGAACCCTCAGGCACGATGGAGTCTCTCAGCCTGGTTGGCGTATCTCCGGAGTCCGGAGGGTCTGCATCCTGAGGAGTCGCTCCATCGGCTCGGAGTCTCCGCCCTGACCGTCCGACCTATCGGCACAAGGGGTGCGTGGGCAGGCGCGCTGATTCTTGGAGTCAACCGGCCAATCGGAAGCGGTCGATCGACCAACAGTGTGATGCTGGAGAGCAATCTCGATCTCGATGGGACGAACGCCGTCTTTGGCCGAGTCGAATTCGTGCAGAAAAGTGCGCGGGAGCTCGTGATTCCGTCGGTGGCTTCGGGGACGTCATACGACATCGGGGCGGCGGTGGTGGGCTATCATCGGGGGGTTCTCACCCGATTGGGAACACGCCTCGGGGTCGGGGTTCGCGGATCGGTGAACTTCGTCCCAGCGGCGCTCCAGTCGACCTACGGCTCTCGTAACCCCTTCGGCTTGCTGCTCTATGTCAGCGTAGGCCCTGCCTAACCGCATCAGGGCGGAGCCGGGGCGAGCGTGGCTTCAGTGTGATACAAGACCTGCACGGTGCGCCGATCGATCGCCGCCGGCTGCCGCACGCGCGGCGTCGCGTACATGATCGCCACCGTGTCGGGCGCCTCCTGCAATACGCCGAGCGAGTGGCCAAGCTCGTGGAGGACGACGCGGCTGACGCAGGCCTGCACCTGTGCGGCTGAATAGACCGTGCCCGTGAGGATCGAGATCTCGGTCCGGAACGGCTCGGCGAAGGCCTGACCCGTGAAGTCGAGGATGCCCTGGGTGACTCCACCACAGGCCACGACCGGTGGCCCGGGATCCGGATCTGCGGTCGGCGGCACGCTGTCGGCCCAGACCACGATGACGTCGGCCGCGGTCGAATCGTCGACCAGGACGCCGCGATACTCGCTGTAGAGAAACTGCCGCTCCCAGGCACGGACGCCGTCAGTCACGAGCGCCGCCATGTTGCCGCGCGGATCGGCGTAGTACCGCACCGGCAGCCGGTCCGGCAACCAGTGAAACACGTCGCCGAATTGATCGGCGAATCCGTACGTCGGCGAGCGCCTCGGCACGAATGGATCCGTGCAGGCCGCCACCAGGCCGACCAGCGAGAGCAGGGCGAGGCGGCGCGTCACCGCCGGCCCCACAGATCGATGCGGACGCCCGCGGTGACCCGGTAGACGGCACGGGGATCGACGAAACCGTTGTTGCGGAGCGCCGGCGTAAGAAAGCGATGCAGGTCGCCGCCCAGCTCGAGCGCGAGCCGATGCCGAGTCGCGAGCGGTGGGGTGAGGACGAACGCCACCGATCCGTAGGGCGTCAGGGTCGACCCGTTCTGGAACAGGCCGATGGAGCTGGCCGGCAGGTATTTCAGCGCACCGATCGCCAGGCGTCCATGCAACCACGGCTCGAGCTGCCGGCGCAGCCCGACGGCGAGTCCGAGCATCCACAGGCGCGTGATCGTGGGCGACGTGCCGTCCGAGAGATGCCGGCGCAGCGGGCTGGTGGAGACATCGGCCAGGAGCTCCAGGCGCCAGGGACCGGAGAGGGGCAGGTCCGCGCCGGCGGTCAACGACGGGGCGATGTCGGGACGAACGTCGAACGGATCGACGATCGAATCATGAACCAGCGTGGAGGTGTAACGGGCGCCTAGCGTCGCGTGGACGGCCACCTGAGCCATCAAGGAAAAGGTCGGACAGGCGGTTAGCAGACCCAACACGACTCCGACCGGGAGGCCGGCTGCCAACACACCCATCCGACCAATCACGCAAGACTGCTTCACGCAGCGGGTCCACGTCCGGCCTGGATCGCTACCGCGACCAGCAACAGCAACCCATACATGCACACGATCAGCGGGCCGGTCGGCAAATCCTGCGTGTATGATAGCCACAATCCGAGGATCGAGGCCAGGGCACCGGTACCCCAGGAGATCAGCGTCAATTTCCGCTTGTCGCCGGTAAACAGGTTGGCGATGACCGCTGGCACGACCAGGAAACTGAACACCATCAGCACTCCGGCGATCGGGACGGCCAGCGTAATCACTACGCCGAACGAGAGATAGAAGAGAAAATCCCACCAGCGAATCTTCCATCCTTCCCGCTCGGCTTCCTCGGGGTGAAACGAAATCGTGAGGAAGCGGCGCCGCAGCGCGAACTGAAAGATTCCCAGAGCGGCGTAGATGGCGGCCAGCTTGATGATGGCGGGCCAGGTGACCCACAACAGGCTCCCCACGAGCGTCTTCTCGACCGCCTCCCCGCCGCCCGGCACTTTGTTGGCCACCAGCACGGCGGCGGCGGACGCCACGACGTACACGATCCCGATGAACGCCTCCTGAGGAACCCGGCCCTTCCGTCCGGACGTCCGGGTGATCGAGAACAACAGCGCCCCGACGGCCGTGGCGAGCAGCGCGAACACATACGTCTGCGGAGACTCGGGACTGATGTGGAACAACAACGCGGTGAGGCTGCCGAGCGCTGCCATCTGGGCCAGCGAGAGATCGACGAAGATGACCTCGCGCGCGATCACATGCAGTCCCAGATAGCTGAGCATGGCGACCAGCACCATACAGGCGACGAACGGCGGCAGCATCAACTCCAGACCGGTCACGGAGCGCTCCCTGTCAGTTGGCCGAGGCGCCGGCCGTTGCGTCGAATGCGCGCCCCAGCTCGGTGAGCCACAGGTTCATGAGATCGAAGTAGGTGGCGATGCCCGGCGCCCCGCCGGTGTTGGACGGAACGATCACGGCCTTGGCGCCGGTCCGCTGCGCTACCTCGAGCACCTGGTTCCGGTCGTAGTAGTTCGTCGACAGGAGCACCGGAATGTGCTTCTGCCGCATGCCGACGATGATCTCCTGGACGTGACGCGGAGTCGGGGGAATGCCCGGTTTTGGCTCGATGTAATCGAAGCAGCTGACCTGGAATTCACGGGAAAAATAATCCCACTCCTTGTGATAGCACGCGACGAGCGTGCCGCGATACGGGAGCGCCTGTTTGAGCCAGCCGCCGAGCCGCGTGAGCAGCGGGGCGCCCTGATACTGCCGCGCCTTCAGGAAATCGAACAGCTTGCCCTGCCGGTCCAGGTCGGCCAGCGTCTGGCCGCCGAGCAGCCCGACCAGCTCGGCGCCGAACAACGCGCGGTAGATCCGGTCCTCGAAATCTTTTTCGTGCGCCGTGAAGTAGTCGGCGTCGGCCGGGGCGACGCGCTTCAAGCCGGTGAGGATGTTGCGCGCGATCTGTACCGTGTTCAGCGGGTCAGTCCAGATGTGCGGATTGCCGTACACGTGGATGTCGCCCTGTGTGCGGGAAAAACTCGTCGGCACATCGAGCAAGTCGACGCCCGCGTAGGCGGCGACGTATCCGGGGCCGCCCTCGGTCACTTTGGAATTGCCGGCTTTGTCGAGCAGGGCGGGGACCCAGAGCTCCAGATCCAACCCCGTCGTGACGAAGAGGTCCGCCTGGGCGAGCAACGGAACGAAGCTCGGCTTCGGCTGCACGTAGTGCGGGTTCTCGTCGCCGTTGGCGATGGAGGAGACGGTGCCGCGGTCGCCCACGATTTCCCGGGCGATCGCCGCGTAGGTGGTCAGGGACGTCACCACTTTCACTTTCGCGGCCGGTGGCGTCGCGACCGACAGGAACAGCAGCAATGGTGTCAGCATGTCAGTAGATCTCGTGTTTGTGAGGGCCAATCGCCCAGACGGCCTGGAGCGCGAATTGGTGCGTCGCCGTAGCGGACGCGATTTTCTGCCAGGTGTACTGTGCGCGCAGCTCGACCCACTCGCTCTGCCACATGGTGAGCGACGGGATCAGCTGCCGCGTGATCACACCCGCGAGCGGCTCTTCGACGTAGTCGTACGCCAGGCCGGCAATGAAGCGCCGGTCGAGCTTGTAGGTACTGCTGACGTAGCCGCCCAGACGCGTGGCCCCGATGCCGGCGTACCGCTTGCGCAGCGCGAGCAGCTCGGCGCGCACGGTCCATTCACGATACAGCGCGCGCTCGGGCGGCCGCCACGTGAAGCGAACGTCCAGACCCCCGACGGCCGTCTTGAGGCTCGAATCGGGATTGCCGCCCAGCACGCCCGTCCCGCCGACCTGCATGTAGGTCGCGCGGCCGAGCTGCCAGAAATTGAGCAGGTGAACGAGGTAGCTGGGCCGGCCACCGCCCCCGAACAGCTCTGCGTCGCTCGAGCTGCGCGTCACCTGCGCGGTGAGCTCGTGCGTGCCCAGCCCGCCGAACGCGCGGTACAGCGACAACCCGGTTCCCGCGAGCCCGTCCTCCCCGAGGTAGGAGCGGATCGCCAGCGGGTATTCGGCTTCCGGCAGGGCGTGGAGGTGCCAGCGGTTCAGCTCACCGAACTGTTGGCGGTACTTGCCGACATCCAGCCGGATGTGTCCCGGCAGGCCGGTCCAGTAGGCGTACCCCTCCTCAATGCCCACCGCCTCGTTTTCGAAGCTCAGGAAGATCTTGGTATGCGAGTACGGGTCCAGGGCCGACTGAAAGCCGATCTCGAATTCGCGGGGGTCGAAGTTGTCGCGTTGGATCCCCGACGTCGTGCCGACGACCCGCACATCGCCGGTCGCGCTGATCTCGGGGTTCAGCTGACTCTGGTTCCGCTCGCGGCCCACGAACTGGGTGGGTGACTCCGGGCCGGCAACTTGCGTCGTGTCCGCCTGCCCGGCCGCCGCGGCGGCCGCGGCGCGGAGTGCGGCGAGGTCATCCGGGACGACGGCAGTGTCACTCGGTCCTGCGGGTTGCATCCGCGCCAGCACCGCCAGCACGCTATCCAATCGCGCCTGCACGCGTCGCAGCTGTGCCGCCAATGAGTCCACCTGGCGTTGCGAAGCGGCTGCCGCGGGCCGCTGCGCCATCAGCGCGAATGGCATACTGAGCGCCACTGCGGTGACGAGCCAGCACTTCGTTCGTTGCATCATGGGTGCCCATCACTCCTGTCCGGGTCAATGAACCAGCGCAACGCCTTTGTGCATGCGCCGGCACATCAGCCGCCCGTCCATGCGGGACGGGGGTCTATGTCAGGACAGGACCAGCGGTGGGGCGCGAGAAAGGGCGGTAGAGGTCGAGCGCCGAGCCGGGAACACATCCGGAACCGGCACGGCGGGGAGTCGGCGGGCTTCGCTGCCGAGCCAGGATGGCTGGCGAGCGGCCGGCGATGCCATGCGCGTGGCGTCGAACTGACATTGGGCGCATCGCGCCGTGTCGTGCAACACGACACATTGCGCGGTGTGATGGGCCTCGAACCGGACGGGTCCGCCGCTCGTTTCGGCGGCGTGGGCGAGCGTGACTGCGCTGCCGGCCGTCGCCTGTACCACGAGCAGCAGCGCCGCGATGCGGCGTGGCCAACGGGAGAGGCGTCGCGAAAGCCCTGCGGTCATCACCCTAACGTTAACCACCTTTCGTCACCACGGGTCTTCCGGAAACCCGAACCGTGATACCAACGGCACGAACCGCACGCCGCCCGCCCGCCGCTCGTGCCAGCCATCCCCCGAACGCTCGAGAATGACCAGCTCCTGCTCGTCATGGTCACCGATCGGGGCCACCAGCCGCCCGCCCGGGGTCAACTGCTCGAGCAGTGGCGCCGGCACGCGCGGTGTGGCCGCGGTGATGAGGATGGCGTCGAACGGCGCGGCTTCCGGCCAACCGGTGGCGCCGTCCCCCAGCCGGGTGTCGACGTTGGCGATGCCGAGCCGCCGGAAGCGCTCTTCGGCCTCGACCAGGAGATCGGGAAGCCGTTCGATCGAGAACACATGCCTCACAAGTCGAGCCAGTACTGCCGTTTGATACCCCGAACCGGTGCCAACTTCCAACACGCGATGCCGCCGCTGCAGGGCGAGGGAGGCCGTCATCAAGGCGACGATGTAGGGCTGCGAGATCGTTTGCCCGCTGCCGATCGGCAACGGGCCGTCCCGGTAGGCCTGCCAGGCCAGGTCGGGCGCGAGAAACCACTCGCGCGGCACCCACGACATCGCCGCCAGGACGCGCGGATCGGTGATTCCGCGCCGGGCGAGCTGGGATCGCACCATTCGTTTTCGAGCGGCCAGCGTCTCAGGTGCGGGGCGCATGGTGGAAATGTGCGATATTACCACCCACCACGCACCACTCCCCGCCGTTAGTCGAGCGTCTTGTGGAATCTCCGGACGGCCAGGCCGATCAGACCTACGGCGAAGCCCAGCAGTACCACGACTTGGGGCCACAGGGCCGGGAGCCCCACGCCTTTGAGGAGGATGCCGCGCAACACCAGCAGGAAGTGGGTGAGCGGCAAGGCCAGCCCCAACCACTGAAACAGCTCGGGCATGGCCTGTCGTGGAAACATGAAGCCCGACAGTAAGATGCTCGGCAGCATGAAAAAAAAGCTCAGCTGCATCGATTGTTGCTGGGTGCGCACCAGCGTCGAAATGAACAGCCCGAGACTCAGGCTCGCGACGATGAACACGAGGCTGACGCCGTAGAGCAACCAGAGGCTGCCGACGAGCGGCACCTGGAACACGAACCGACCCAGGAGCAGCACGGCGGTCATTTGGAACAACCCCACGCCGACGTACGGAGCGATCTTGCCGAGCATCAGCTCGGTCTTGGTGACTGGCGTGACGATCAGCTGCTCCAGCGTTCCCCGCTCGCGCTCGCGCACGATGGCCATCGCCGTGATCAGTACCATGGTCATCGTGAGGATCAGTCCCACCAGGCCGGGAACGATGTAGTTGGGACTGCGTAGCCCAGGATTGTAGCGTGGCCGGATCCGCGCCTCGACGGGCAGCGTAGGCCGGCCCGCCGCGGCCGACAGGATCTCCAGATTGCGCATCTGGGCCACACCGGCGGCTGCGGCGAGCGCGGACTGAGATGAAATCGGGTCCGACGCATCGACGATGACCTGGATCGTAGCGGTGGACCCGCGTCCAAGCTGGCGCGCGTACTCGGCAGGCACGAGGATCGCCGCTTGCGCCTCGCCCCGTCCAAACGCCCGGTCGATGGCCGGGCGGTCGTTCAGGTAGGCGACGATCCGGAAATTCCCCGTGTTCTCGAGCGCCGCGATGATGTCGCGACTCTCCCGCGTGCGCGACTCGTCCATCACGACGGTCGGGATGTGCCGCACGTCGGTCTGGATCGCGTAGCCGAACATCAGCAGCTGGAGTACGGGGATGCCGAACATGATTCCCAGTGTGAGCCGGTCGCGCCGCATCTGGATGAACTCTTTGCGGAACATCGGCCAGAACCGGGATCTCATCGCTCGTCCCGTTCCTGCAGCACGATGAACGCGTCCTCGAGCGTCTTGCCGCCCACCTGGCGCGCCACATCGGCCGGCGTTCCCAGTGCGATCAGATGTCCCAGGCTCATCATGGCGAGGCGATCGCAGCGCTCGGCCTCGTCCATGTAGTGCGTGGTCACGAGCACCGTCGTGCCGCCCTGTGCCAGCTCGTGGGTGGCGCGCCAGAAGTTGCGGCGCGCGGCGGGATCGACGCCGGCGGTCGGCTCGTCGAGAAACAACACGGGCGGGCGGTGCAGCAGGGCACAGCCGAGCGCCAGACGCTGCTTCCAGCCGCCCGACAGCTGGCCTGCGAGCTGGGGCAGGCGCTGGGCCAACCCCAGGAACGCGACGACGTCCGTCAGGCGCTCCGTCAGCGCGTGTTTCGTGAGACCGTAGATCCCGCCGTAAAACGCGAGATTCTCACCGACCGTCAGGTCCTCGTACAGACCGAAGCGCTGCGACATGTAGCCGATCTGCGTCTTCACCCGCTCGGGGGCGGCGCGAATGTCGATCCCCGCCACGAGCGCGGTGCCGGCGGTGGGCTCGAGCAACCCGCACAGCATCCGGATCGTGGTCGTCTTGCCCGAGCCGTTGGGGCCGAGCACCCCGAACACTTCTCCGCGCTCGATCTGCAGGGTGAGACTCGAAACGGCGGTGAGGGCGCCGAACCGGCGCGTCAGCTCGCGGATGTCGACTGCGACATCGGTCACGGCGTGAGCGGCACCTCGAGCGTCACCGGCAGGCCGGCCTTCAGGCGGCCACCCGGATCGACGAAGTGCACTTTGATGCCGAACACGAGGTCGGCGCGCTCGCGCTCGGTGAGTGCGGCGCGTGGAGTGAACTCGGCGCGGGGCGCAATTTCTACCAAACGCCCCTCGATCGACCCGCTCACGCCGTCGGCATGAATCGCCACGGTCTGGCCGACGTGGAGCCGGGAGAGAAACCGCTCCCCGACGTAGGCGCGCACCCACGGCTGTCCCACCACGCCGAGCGAGACGACCGGCGCGCCGATGGTGGCGGCCTCGCCCGCCTCGAGGTAGCGGGTGAGCACGATCCCGTCGGCCGGCGCCGTCAGGACGAGCTCGTCGCGAATCGCCTCCGTGACCCGGACG
>DATFGN010000068.1:0-6847 GCA_035249405.1 Gemmatimonadales bacterium | reverse complement strand
CGAACACGCGATCGACGAGAAAGAGCCGCCGCAGGTCTACGAGGTTCCGGCGGGCAAGCACCTCCGGGTTCACGAGGGCGACCGGGTCCGGGCCGGCGACCGCCTAACGGAGGGTCCGGTCAACCCGCACGAGATCCTCTTGATCAAGGGACCCCGCGCGGTCCAGGAGTATCTGTTGAACGAGATTCAGGAGGTCTACCGGCTCCAGGGCGTCCGGATCGCGGACAAGCACATCGGCGTGATCATTCGCCAGATGCTGCAGAAGGTCCGCGTCACCGATCCGGGCGACACGAGCTTCCTCGAGTCGGAGGCGGTGGACAAGCTGGTCTTCAAGGATCAGAACGAGCGGGTGACGAAGAAGGGCGGCACGCCGGCGACGGCGGAGCCGCTGCTCCTCGGCATCACGAAGGCTTCGCTGACGACGCAGTCGTTCATCTCGGCGGCGTCGTTCCAGGAGACGACGCGGGTGCTCACCGACGCGGCGATCCGGGGCGCCCGGGACGACCTGCTCGGGCTGAAGGAGAACATCATCATCGGGCATCTCATCCCGGCGGGGAGCGGCATCTACCGCTACCACGACATCGAGATCGAGCCGCCCGAGGGCTTCGAGCCGCCGCAGCCGCCGCCGGAGCTGACGCCCGGGGCGGTGCCGGTGCCGGAAGAAGCTGAAGTGGAGTAGACCAGGAGTTAGAAGAAAGACAGCGCCCGGGAGCGATCCCGGGCGCTGTTCGTTCATGGCGGCGTTAGCGCACTTGTGATGCGGGAACCACGATCTGGGCCGTGAGCGCCTGCTCGATGCGCGTGCGGGAGTCGGCAAAGTGCGCCCGGGTATAGGCGTCCAATCGGTTCGCGGCGAGAGCCCTTCCCAGCCGGCCGCTCAAATCGGTCAGGGTCTGACGTGCCACGGTCCGCGCGTCATCCGGCGTTCCCAGCACGGGATTCACGACCATCCGCAGTAGCTCGACCAGATACATCCGCTGCAGATCGCGCCGGATCGACCCGGTGTTGCGCCCCGCGCCCGCCTCAGTCCAGATGGCATTGGTCATGGTCTGGAGCACGTCGGGGATCGTGACGACGGGCGTCCCAGCGGCTACGCGCAGCTCGTTGTCGCGAATCCTGGCCAACACCTCGGGATCGAGTAGCAGGTTGACCAGAATCGACTGGAAGGTCAGGGCCCAATCGTGCAGCGGGAAGTCGATGCGGCCTTCCCGGAAGGGATTGGTGCCCCAGTGCCACCACCGCGAGGGGGCGAGCCGGTTGAGGAGCTCCGGGCGGAAGCGATACGCCCGCTCGCCGAGCCCCGCTTCGGCGATGAAGGCGAGCGCCTCCCGCTGCTTGGCCGCGGGCACGGGCGTGAACGCCGGCCGTGCGTTCGGATCCCCGCGATGGTCGCGCGCCGTGTACACCCCGGAGAGGTACTTGGTCGTCACCAGAGTGGCGTACCAGCGCTGGAACAGGAGATCCACGAAGCCGCTGCGCAGCCGGGGATACCCTTCGCCGGGCGCGATCAGGCGCGTTTCCAGAGAATCGAACAGCCGGTTGACCAGCGTGACCTGCTCTTTGGCCCAGCCGATCGGGTCGGCCGTCTGGTCCCAGCGCGTGACGTTGGGATCGGCGCCGAAGCCCGCAAACCCGGCGTCCTCATCGGAGCCGTACACGTGGTCGGGATCGGCCGCCTCGCTCGCAATGCGGGAGAGGCCGGGACGCTCATCGTCCGGAGTTTCCGTTCCCACGGTCGCGTAGCCGTAGGCGATGGCCCAGCGATCGTAGGTGCCGATGGTCGTGGAGTAATAGTCGCCCTGTTTGCTGCGATCGAGGGCGATGGCCGGCGGGTTGTAGTCCATCACGGACGAAGAGGTCCCATGGGTGTCGGTGAACTCCCGGTCGCCGAGGGAGGTCACCGCGATGCCGGACGTGCCGCGGAAATTGTGCCGCAATCCCAGGGTGTGTCCCACCTCGTGCATCACCAGTTCCTTGAGCGCTTCACCGATGTACTCCTTCGGGACCGGGGCCCCGGGGGCGATCGCGCCGCTCGCAGCGAGGGAGGCCCGGAGCATGGTGCCGTAGCGCGCGAGGCCGCCCGCGTAGCGGCACAGATGCTGGAACCGTCCGTTCGGGTCCCGGCGCAGCAGCGAATCCTCCAGGAACACCGCGCGCGTCAGCGCCTCTGGTCCCGCGTATTCGCGGTATTCCCCCTGCCACGCCTGGATCCACGAAGCGGCGACGAGGATGTCGGCATTCACGATCTCGCCGGTGCGGGGATCCACATCCGACGGACCGATGGCGTAGGTCGAGGCGAAATTGGCCATCCACCGGACGGTGCTGTAGCGCGCGTCCTCGGCGCTCCACAGCGTATCGTCGGGAGCGTCGAGCACCTGGATCGCATTACGAATCCCGGCCGCCTCGAACGCGCGGTTCCATTCCAGGATCCCCGCCCGGACGTAGGGGCGCCATTCGTACGGGATGGTGCGATCGAGGTAGTAGGTGATCGGCCGCACGGGGTCGCTCACGACGGAATCAGGGTCCTTCTTGTCGAGCCGCCACCGGTTCACGTAGCGCACGAAGAAGGAGCTCGCCGTGTCGCGCGAGAAATCCATCATCGCCGAGATGAAGTAGCCCACCCGGTCGTCGGCATAGCGGGGGCGCATCGGCGTCGCCGGCAGCTCGACCAGCGAGTAGTGGACCGTGAGCGGGAGATAGCGATAGTCGGGCACCGTCTGGATGCCGAGCGGCTTGGTGGCCGTGAAGCTGATGCGCGCCTCGGCCTCGAGGTTCGTGGGGAACATGCGGAGGCGTTGGAAGGCGGACCGTTCGCGATCCAGCGACACGCCGCCGCGGGTATTCAGCGCCTGCATGACGAAGTCGAAGTAGCCCCCGATGTCCGCCCAGTCCGAAACGAGAAACGGCGCCAGATCGATCAGCACTTCGTTGGTCGTGTCGCGCACACTCGCGATGGGGAACGCGTACGCCACGGTGCTGCCGAACGAGTAGGCCACGGTGCGGGCCATCGGCGTGCCGGGAGTGGCCGTGACATAGGGGTTCACGATCGAGAGCTCCACCTTGGTCGGCGTGCGGTGGAACCGGATCAGATCCGAGCGGAGCTCGGTGCCGCCGTCGAGACCGAAGTCGCCCAGTCCCTGGGCGAGCTCGGTGACGAGCAGGAGGTCGTGATCGAATTGCTCGGGCCGGATCGCCAGATACACGTTGTCCCGCTTGATGTAGGCGCTGAACAGTCCGCGGAGCTGCTGGGCGTCCTTGGTCACCTCGGGCCACGGCTTCCAGGGCAGGTCCTTTTTCCCGGTATCGGCCTGGGTAGTAGGGGTCGTGGCGGGTCTGGCCTTTCCGGTGGCACAGGCTGCTACGGTTACGGCGAGGCACGCGGCGATCGACGGTCGGACCCCAAAGGACATGGCAGCGCTCGGGATGAGAGGGAGGTTGCCATTCTATGGCGTGGGCATTCCGGCGGAAGGGGCTGACGCGCTGCTCGGACAGGTCCCGAACCCGATTCGCCGGGGGTTGACCTAACTGCAAGCGCCCGCTTAGCTTTGAAGTCTGTTTCGCAACTTTTTGGCGTAGCTCTGAGAGGGTATGCCGACCATCAATCAACTCGTCCGGCGCGGTCGCCGGGACGTCGAGAAGAAGGAAAAGGCGCCGGCGTTGCGCGGCAACCCGCAGAAGCGCGGGGTCTGCACGCGCGTGTATACCACGACGCCCAAGAAGCCGAACTCGGCGCTCCGGAAAGTCGCCCGCGTGCGGCTCACCAACGGTTTCGAGGTGACCGCGTACATCCCGGGCGAGGGGCACAACCTGCAGGAGCACTCGATCGTGATGATTCGCGGTGGCCGCGTGAAGGATCTGCCGGGCGTGCGCTATCACATCATCCGCGGGACGCTGGACGCCGCGGGCGTGAACGAGCGCAAGCAGTCGCGCTCGAAGTACGGGGCCAAGCGGCCCAAGGCCGGCGGGCAGTGAGCCGGCGCAAGAAAGCGGTCAAGCGGCCCGTGCCGGCCGACCCGCGCTACGACAGCCAGACCGTGTCCAAGTTCGTGAACAATCTCATGAACCGGGGCAAGAAATCGCTGGCCGAGCGCGTGTTCTACTCGGCCATGGACATGATCGAGCAGCGGACCGGGCAGCCGGGCGTGAACGTGTTCAAGCAGGCGCTCTCGAACGTCAAGCCGGCGCTCGAAGTGAAGTCGCGCCGAGTGGGTGGCGCGACGTATCAGGTGCCGGTCGAAGTGCGGCCGGAGCGGCGCACGGCGCTGGCGATGCGGTGGATCATCTCCTACACCCGCGCGCGCCGTGAGAAGGACATGTCGGAGCGGTTGGCCGCCGAGCTGATTCTGGCGTCCAAAGGTGAAGGTGAGTCGATCAAGAAAAAGGAAGACACACACCGGATGGCGGAGGCCAATCGGGCTTTCGCGCATTACCGGTGGTAAACCGCTAAACAGACAACTCGGGACCCTGGCGTAAGGGATCCTGCATCGAGGGGGCTGGTCCCCCCGATGGTGGCGGAGCGAGACCGGCCCGGCATGGGCGTCACGGTCGCCCCGTCTTTTTGCTGAGTAAAGGACTGCAATGCCACGGACGACACCGCTCGATCGAATTCGGAACATCGGCATCATGGCGCACATCGATGCCGGGAAGACGACTACGACCGAGCGTATCCTCTATTACACGGGCCGCACCTACAAGCTGGGTGAGGTGCACGAAGGTACGGCCACGATGGACTGGATGGAGCAGGAGCAGGAGCGGGGCATCACGATCACCTCCGCCGCCACCACCTGCTTCTGGCCGCGCCGTGGCGAGCAGTTCCGTATCAACATCATCGATACGCCGGGCCACGTCGATTTCACCGTCGAGGTGGAGCGCAGCCTGCGCGTGCTGGACGGCGCCGTCACCGTGCTCGACGCGGTGGGCGGCGTCGAGCCCCAGACGGAAACGGTCTGGCGCCAGGCGGACCGCTACGGCGTGCCGCGAATCATCTTCGTCAACAAGATGGACCGGGTCGGCGCGGACTTTGACCGCTGCCTGCAGATGGTACGGGAGCGGCTCGGCGCCAAAGCGATCCCGATTCAGCTGCCGCTCGGCTCGGGCGAGCTGTTTACCGGAGTCATCGACCTGATCCGGCAGATCGAGATCGTGTACGACGACGAATCCATGGGCAAGAAGTACGTCGAAGGCCCGGTGCCGAAAGCGCTCGAGGCCAAAGTCGCCGACCTGCGCCATCAGCTGCTGGAAGCCATCGTCGAGCACGACGACACGATCCTGCACAAGTATCTCGAGAGCCACGCGCTGACCGAAGACGAGATCAACCTCGTGCTGCGCAAAGCGACGCTGGCGGGGCACGTGGTCCCGGTCATTGCCGGGGCCGCGTTCAAGAACAAGGGCGTGCAGCAGCTGCTGGACGCCGTGGTCGACTACCTGCCGGCCCCGATCGACGTCGCGGCAATCCAGGGTCACCAACCGCACCACGATGCGACGCACATCGAGCGTCACGCCTCGGATGACGAGCCCTTCGCCGCGCTGGCCTTCAAGATCGCCACCGACCCCTACGTCGGAAAACTGACCTTCTTCCGCGTCTACTCGGGCGTGCTGGCCGCCGGGTCGTACGTCTACAACAGCACCAAGGATCGCCGGGAGCGCATCGGCCGGCTGCTGCAGATGCACGCCAACAAGCGCGAAGAGATCGAGGAAGTCCGGGCCGGCGACATCGCTGCGGCCATCGGCTTGAAGGACACGCGGACCGGCGACACGCTGTGCAAAGAGGACAATCCGATCATCCTCGAAGCGATGCGGTTTCCCAATCCGGTCATTTCGGTCGCCATCGAGCCGAAGACCAAGGCCGACCAGGACAAACTCTCGATCGCCCTGCAGAAGCTGTCCGAAGAGGATCCGACCTTCCGCGTACACACCGACACCGAGACGGGGCAGACCATCATCTCCGGGATGGGCGAGCTGCACCTGGAGATCATCGTCGATCGGATGAAGCGGGAGTTCAAGGTCGAAGCGAACGTGGGCCGCCCGCAGGTGGCCTACCGGGAGACCGTGCGCAAGCGGGTCGAGTACGTGGAGGGGAAGTTCATCCGCCAGACGGGCGGCCGCGGCCAGTACGGCCACGTCGTGATCAACATGGAGCCGGGCCCGCCGGGCACCGGGTTCGTATTCGAAGACAAGATCGTGGGTGGAACCGTGCCCCGGGAGTACATCGGACCGGTCGAGCAGGGGGTGAAGGAAGCGCTCGAGAACGGCGTGCTGGCCGGCTACCCGATGGTGGACGTGAAGGTGGAGCTGGTCGACGGCTCCTCGCACGACGTCGATTCGAGCGAGATGGCGTTCAAGATCGCCGGCTCGATGGCTGTGAAGGAAGCGGCCCGCCAGGCGAGCCCCGTGTTGCTCGAGCCGATCATGGATGTGGAAGTGGTGACCCCGGGCGACTACATGGGCGAGGTGATGGGCGACCTCTCCTCGCGCCGCGGCAAGATCGGTGGCATGACGCAGCGCGCCGACGCCCACGTCGTAGCGGCGAGCGTCCCGTTGTCGGAAATGTTCGGCTACTCGACGACGCTGCGATCGATGAGCCAGGGTCGCGCGATTTACAGCATGCAGTTCAGTCACTACCAGGAAGTGCCGAAATCGAAGGCCGAAGAGATCATGGCGAAGGTGAAAGGATAGGACATGGCCAAGGCAAAGTTTGAGCGTAACAAGCCGCATGTGAACGTGGGCACGATCGGCCACGTCGACCACGGCAAGACGACCCTGACCGCCGCCATCACCAAGACCTTGGCCCTGCGCGGGGCGGCCAGCTTCCGCGACTTCGCCAGCATCGACAACGCCCCGGAGGAGC
>DATFGN010000067.1:0-7654 GCA_035249405.1 Gemmatimonadales bacterium | reverse complement strand
CCACGTTGCGCGCTTCGAGCAGTGCCAGCTCCTCCGCGCGCGCGCGCACCAGGTCTGCGTATTTGAAGAGGATCTCGGCCCGGGCGAAGGCGGTCCGGGCGCCCCACGCGGGCTGAGCCGCTTTCGCGGCGGCGACGGCCGCATCCAGATCCGCCGGCCCGGCGGCCGCGACTTCCTCGAACGGCTCACCCTGCGCCGGCTCGATGACGCGGATGGCGCCGTGGCCGGCCGGGCGCCGATCCGCGATCAGGAGATTCCGCATCGGAGGCCGGTCAGCGTTTCAACTCCTTGCCGGCATCGATCAGCAGCGCGAACTCTTCCTCCGGTGCCTGGGCCACGAGCTTGTGCCGGCCGTAGAACACGAAATAGGCGAGGCCGAGCACGTACCAGATCGCCACGCCGTATACCGCCTTGTTGTACGCTGGGTTGAGGAACAGCGTCACCAGCGTGACGAGCGCGATAATGGCCGTGATCACGGCACCCGGGATCCCCCACGGACTGCGGTAGGGGCGGTTGATGTTCGGCCGGCGGATGCGCAGCAGAATGAACGACGCCATCTGCAATCCGTAGGAGAGCACCGCACCGAACACCGCCATGTTGAGCAGCACCGCGCCCACGACGCCCGACCCGGACTTGTAGATGACGAGCGCCACCGCGTACCCCATCACCGAGCCGACGATGAGCGCTACGTGCGGAGTCTTGCGGGTGTGATGCGTGAGTGAGAAAAAGCGCGGGAAGTACCCGGCGCGCGACAGGGAGTAGATCTGGCGACCGAATGCGAAAATGATCGTATGGAAGCTCGCGATCAGTCCCGCCAGCGCAATGAGCGACAGCAGGCGGGTGCTCATCCCGGCGCCAAAGATCGTCTTCAACCCGTCGTTCAGGGGCGCGCCCGATGCCTTGATGCCGTCCGACCCGGGCGCGATCGCGCTGTTGAAGAACAAGACCAGGAAGGCCAGCACCGTCAAGGTCACCATGCCGAGGATGATGCCTTTCGGCACCTCTTTGGCCGGATCCATCGTCTCCTCGGCCGCGAGCGGTACCTCTTCGATCGCCAGGTAGAACCAAATCGCGAATGGCAGCGCGTAGAAAATCCCGAGCACCCCGCGGGGCAGAAATTGGGTATGGCCGGCGCCCGGGGCGACGTTGAGGGCCCATTGGGCAAAGTTCACGTGCGGGATCGCGGCAACGTAAAAGACGGCGAGAATGGCGATCGCCAGTACGGTGATGAACACGGTGAACTTGAACGAGATCTCCACGCCCCACACGTTCAGGCCGGTGAAGATGACGTAGAGAATCGCCCACCACAGTGGCTGCGGCAGCAGATTCGGAAACACCGCATCCAGGTAGGAGCCTGCGAAGGTGACGATCACGGCCGGGGTCAGGATGTACTCCATGTTCTCGGCCAACCCGGTGATGTAGCCCCCCCATGGCCCCATAGAGGATCGGGCGAAGGAATACGCAGCCCCGGTATGCGGCAGGGCGGGAGACATCTCGGCGATGGCGTACACCATGCCGAAGTACATCACCGTGATGAAGATGTTGGCGATGAACAGTCCCCAGAATCCGTTCTCCAGCCCGAAATTCCAGCCGGAGAACTCGCCGGAGATCACGGCGCCGACGCCCAGGGCCCACAGATGCAACACCCGGGCATAGCGCTTCAACCCTCGTTTCTGGAGATACGACTGTTTGTCGACGTTCTCGTAGCTCACGCCACCGACGGTCCGGGCAGGTTCGGCCATAGCGGTCCTCCTCACCTAAGACGGCGGGGACTGCTGCTGCAGCGGGGCTATCGAAGGAGCTAGATATCCGCCGGGTGCGGATATTCGGCAAGAGGGCAAGAACAACGGGCTCGTCACGAACGACGAGCCCGTTGGGTTTCCTTGGCGATCCGTGTGTTATTCGGCGGCAGTGGCTCCGAGACTCGTGGACCAGCTGAGCGTGACGCCGAACCAGATCTTCGACCCTTTGTCGAGATTCCCCACGTCCGCGCCGTTGATCTTCGTCCACGGATCACGGCTGACCTGGAAATGGAACGACGGCGCGATCGACACGGGCCCGGCCGCGAGCGACGTGCTGGCCGAGAAGTCCACGTGGGTCAGCCCGCTCTCGGCGAAGTTCGCACTCGGGTCATTGGCACTCACTTCCTGGCCTGCCGACAAACCGGCCAGCACGCCAAGATTGATCGTCACCGCCGGGCTGGCTTGCACTCCGTAGACGAGCTGCCCTTGGACGTACAGACCCTTCACCTTGTCGATATCGTACCACGCCGCCAGCGTAGGCGTCACCGGCAGCCCGCTCAGGCTCAGCTGCCCGTAGATCTCACTGGTGTTTGAGGTGTTGTCGATGCCGGCGTTGTTCTTGTTGTACGTATACGCCACCCAGCCCACCTTCGCATCGACGCCGGTGAAGCTGCGCGCATACTCGAGCCAATAGTCGATCTCCGCAATACCGCTACGCACGCCTCCGGACTCGCTCAAGTCGTTCGAGCCATCGTACTTGGTGGGTTCGAAGTTGGCCCATACGCCGCCCGTGAACCCGTACACCGACAGCCACGCGTCCGGTTGGACGACCGGCTTGTTCGTCAGCGACAGGCCGCGCCAGTTGTAGTTGCTGTTGAGCCCGACGTCGAAGCCGATGGTGGCATCCTGCGCCCATACCGGCAACACGACCCCGAGCATCATCAGCACCACGCCCCCAACCACTCTGATTGTCCGCGTCATGTGATCCCCCCGTTGGTACGGTCCCATCGTAGTGCTGCACGCGCACGGACGCAATACTACTACGGAGCTACCGCTTCGACTAGCACGCGGCCATCCGGAATCGACAGTGTGGTAAGCCCCAACAGGCGCGCTAACGTGGGCGCGATGTCCACCGTCGCCGCCCGGTTGCTGTAGCGCCCGACGCGGACGCCCTTCCCCCACAGCAGCAGTGGAACGTGCGCGTCTTCGTCGGATGGTTGTCCGTGCATCGCGTACGGACTGCCCGCGCCCGACGACCACGAGTTCCACTCCGCCAACGTCACGACCAATCCCACACCCGCGCTCGGTGCGAGCGCGTGCAGCCAGCGCCGCGCGATCGGATCCGCCGCCGTGTCGGCCGACGCCAACGCCGCGGGCGTGTCCGCGCGAGCCACGCCCGGCACCGCCCGAATGCGCCGCGCGACCGCTCCCAGCATGCTGTCGGGATTCACACCCACGGCCGACAGCCGGCCGTTGTCCAGCAGGAACAGCAGACCAGAATCGAACTCGAGCCACTGCTTCGGGGCCGTGGCAGCCGTGGCGCGATCCAGCTCGCGGTTCACGGCCGTTACGAGCGTATCGATGCTGACCCACTCGGCCTCAGGATGCCCGTGGGCTCGCAGGTCGTCGGGAAACGGCGTCACGCCGTGATCCGCGGAGAGCACGATCAACACCTGGTCACGACCGTAACGGTCAAACAGGCGTGCCAGAAACCACCCCAGATACCGATCGAGGCGCAGCACCTGGTCGTGGATCTCGCGTGAATTCGGCCCGTAGGTGTGCCCGATCGCGTCGGTGGTCGACAGACTCACCGCCAGCAGATCCGTGGCTCCGCTGCGTCCCAGCTTCATGGCTTCCGCGCCCGCCAGCGCGAAGGCGAGCGTCAGGGAGTCCATCGGCGAATAGCCCGCAAACGCACTCGCGGCGCGCGAACTGTCCGTCGGGAGGTGGTGTGGGAAGGAGACCTCGCGGCCGCCGTTCTCCCACGGCACGCTGTCCACTTCGGCATACGCCGTGTCCGGCAGCAGTGTCGAAAACTCGCGGCCCGCCGCCTTGAATGGGATGCGCAGTGCATTGAACGCCCGCACCCATGCGGGCAGCGAGTCCCGGTAATAGCGGCTGGTCGTGAAGACCCCGGCCTGGTACCAGTACACGTCCTGCTTGGCCGTGCCCATGGGCAGGATCGCGCCGCGATCTTTGCGCGATACCGACAACGCGCGGCTGCGCGGATCCGCAGCGCGCATCCAGTCGAACAGCGCCGTGCCGCGAAACCGGCGTGGCGACGCGCCCGGGCCGTTGCCCTCCACGAGTGGCGCCGATGTATCGCCCACACCGAACACGTTGGTGATGATGCCGGTGTGCGCCGGCCACCGCCCCGACAGGACGGTCGAGTGGCCGGGAGCCGTCTCGGTGATGGCGTGATCCTGGAACGCGTTGGTGAACGACGCCCCGCTGTTCGCGAGCGTCGAGAGTCCACCCGAGAGCTGCGATCGCCAGCGGGTGAAGTAATCGGGTCGCAGCTGGTCGACCGTAATCATGACGACCAGCTTCGGCTTGACGACCGGTTCGGAGGCCGGCGTCGCGAGCACGCTGACGCCAAGGAGGACAGCGGAAATGGATCGGACCATGATCGTCATAACCTAACCGTCGACGCGCTCGCGGCCACCGGGGCATGGCGCACCTGGGACGACAGCATCAACGCGATGGCGACGACGGCCGCCGCGATCCAGAACGGCACGCCATGGCCCAGCGCCTGATACACGAGCGTCGCCCCCATCGGCCCGATGATGGCCATGATGCCGCGGAACGTCTGCTGCACGCCCATGGTGAGTCCGAGCTCGTGGCGCTCGCTCCGCTGGCTCACGAGCGAAGAGGTGGCCGGGAACAGAAACGCCGTCCCCGCCGGGACGAGAAGCAGCGAGACGACAAACAACGGGAACTGTTTGGGAAACGGGAGCAGGGTCAATCCCAGCACCATCAGCGTCGCGCCGAGCCGCAACGTGCGCACTTCGCCGAGGCGGTCGTTCACCCACCCGACGGGGCCGATGCGCAGGATCACACCCACCACACTGAACACGGTGAAGACGTAACCGAGGTTCTTTTCGGTGAAGTGAAACGTGTCAATCAGGTACAGCGACATGACACCGATCACGGCGTTGAGCGCCAACATCCCGACCGCGTAGATCCAGATCATCTGGGAGACCGGTCGCCCCGGATGCCGGACCACCTCCCACAGCGCATGAGCGATGGGCCGCGGCGCAGCGGGCGCCGCCTCCGCCGCGTGCGGCACCAGCGATTCGGGTAGCCACTTCCAGGCGAAAACCATGTTGAGGGCGACGAGGAGAGCAGCCACGATCCCCGGTGCCGCTGATCCCAGATGGCTGGCGAGCGCCCCGATCACGGCCCCAATGCTGACGCCGGCACTGGTCGCCGCCGAGAGCCAACCCAGCGCCTTGGCCCGCTCGTTGGGCTCCATCGTATCGGCCACGTAGGCCTGCGCCACACCCGTGGTCCCACCGCCCAACCCTTGCACGAGCCGGCACACGAAGAGCAGCCACAGGCTGTTGGCGAAGCCGAAAATGAGATACGCGAAGAAGGACCCGGTCAAACCGGCGAGCAACGCGGGTCGGCGTCCCAGGCGATCCGATACGCGGCCCCACACGGGCGAGGACAAGAGCTGCGCGATAGCAAAGGAGGAGAACAGCAGACCCACCACCCAGTCGGCGGCGCCGAAGCGGCGGGCAAACGGCGTGAGCAGCGGGGCCACGATCATCAATCCGATCATGTCCACGAAGCAAACGGCGATCAGTACCCACAACCGTTTCATCGTCTCGCCCCAATCCCGAGGACCAGGCCGCTCACCACCATGAGCACGACCCCAAACACCGCGGCCACGCCCATTTCGTTGATGCGCAAGGCCGAGTTGATCTCGATCGAGATCGGCCGGTTGCGGTAGGTGTAGAGCACGATCGAAATGACGAAATCTCCCAACGCGCCGATGAACGCGAGGCTCGCCCCGGCGGCCAGCGCCGGCTTGAGCTGGGGTAGCGTCACCCGGCGCAGCGTGCGCCACGGCCCGGCTCCCAGACTCGCCGCGGCTTCCTCGAGCGAGGGATCGAGCTGGCGATACCCGGCCAGGATCGCCCGGCCGGTCACCGGGAGATTGCGCACCAGATACGCAAGCGGGAGCAGCACCACGCTGCCCACGAGCACCCACCGCAACGCGAGCGGGGCGTGCACGCTGAACGCCGTCGCCAGCGCGATCGCGAACACCGTTCCCGGCAAGGCCCACGGGACATTGAGCAGCCAATCGATCGGGGCCCGCCACACGACTCGGCGACGCACGATCAGCCATCCGGCCACGAGCGCCAGCCCGACGGCCGCGGTTGTGCTGGCCGTCGCCATCCACAAAGAGTTCAACAGCGGCTCCAGACGCTCGGGCTCCGACAGCACGCGGCCGTAGTTCACGAGGCTCAGGACCGGCGGCAGCGTCTCGGTGGTCCAGCTGGCGTACGGCACGAGCGAGACGAGGATCAGCGTGAGATGCGGCAGCAACAAGAGCACGGCGAAGCCCCAGCCCAGCACGGTGGCGCCGGTCCGGACCAGTGGGCGCTTGAGCGTACGGCGGCGCGGCGCGGTCCCCTTGCCGAGGCTGACCAGGAGGTCGTTGCCTTCCGTCCGGCGCAGGAGGGCGAGCCCGATCATGGCCACCAGGGCCAGGGCCACGGTTTCGATCATGGCGACCCCCAGCTCCCCATTCTGCTTGGACGCGAAGATCTGGGTCGTCATCACCCGGAATCCACCGCCAAAGACGTAGGGGGCGCTGAACGAGCCGAGCGACGTCATGAACGTGAGCAGCGCGGCACCCGCCAGCGCCGGGCGGATGAGCGGGAAGATCACCCGGAACAACGTGCGCAAGCGGCCGGCCCCCAGGGCCTGCGCGGCCTCGAGCATCGATCCATCCAGCTTGGCGAGACCGGCGCGGGTGAACAGGTAGAAGTACACGTACATCGAGTAGGTGTGCACCAGCAGGATCGCCCCCGCGCCCTGCAGGTGCCAGGGCGCGCCCTGAAACCGGAACAGGTGCTGAAGAAACCGCGCCACGAAACCCGACTCACCGTAGAGAAAGAGAAAGGCGATCACCCCGACGAACGGCGGCAGCACGGCCGGCAGTGCGATCAGTCCTCCCAACAGTTTGCGGCCGGGGAAATCGAGCCACTCGAACAGAAACGCGAGCGGCACGCCTACCAGCGCCGCCAGAGCCACGCTCGCGAGCGAGATCCAGACGGTGGCCCACAGCGCCCGCCACTCGCCCGGTCGCGCGACAAAGGTCTGCACGGCGTCGCCGCGCAATCCGTCCAGCACCACGAGCAGAATCGGATACAGCACGAGCCAGACGAGCAGCAGCGTGAGCGCGAAGCCCACGAGTCCCGCCCGATTCCGGCCGCCGGGAGCACCCCCCCTCACCGCCCGTCCTCCGCGAATCGCAGCACGGTACTGGCGCCGAGGCTCACCCGTTCGCCCACGCGCGCCCCATCGGGGGCGGCCTGCACTTCGATGCGCTCCCCTGCGTCGGTCGTCACTTGGAAGAACGCCGCTGCCCCGGTGTAGCGCCGCTCGGCGACGACACCGGTGAGTCCGGGAACGCCGAACTGTAGCCGCTCCGGCCGCACCAGCACGACCTGCCCCTCCCCAGCGCCGAGTGCCCGCGCCGCCGCCCCGCGCAGCACGTTGGCCCGGCCGACGAATGTGCCGACGAACAGACTTGTGGGGCGCTCATAGAGGTCCTCCGCGGTGCCGACCTGCTCGAGCCGCCCGGCGTTCAACACGGCGATCCGGTCACCCAGGTCGAACGCTTCTTCTTGCTCGTGAGTGACGAACACAGCGGTAATGCCGACGCGCTTGATCAGCTG
>DATFGN010000066.1:0-2768 GCA_035249405.1 Gemmatimonadales bacterium | reverse complement strand
CTGGTCCGGTTGGCTGTGCCACCGGGCTGGGCGCCCGTGCGACCCGAGAGTCTCACCTTCAGCCGGGAAGACGAGTCCCGCAGCGTCGCGTTCACCGTGCGGCTGCCCCAACGTCCCCTTATCGGGTCGTTCACCCTCCAGGCCACCGTTGTCGGCTCCGACCGGCATTCCAGCGATGGCGCGCTCGCCATCATCGACTACCCCCACATCCGGCCGCGACCGTCGGCGCATCCATCGACGGTGGAAGTGCGGGTCGCCAGCATCCATTGGCCGGGCCTGGTGCGCGTCGGGTATGTGCGCGGCGCCTCCGACCGGGTCCCCGAAGCCCTGGCGCAGGCCGGTGTGCCGATCGTCCTCCTCGATGGCGACTCGCTGATGCGCGGCGATTTGTCGCGCTACGACGCGATCGTTATCGGCAGCCGTGCCTACGAAACCGATCCGGCACTGGTCGCCAACAACGGACGGGTGCTCGACTATGCGCGCGGCGGCGGATTGTTGTTGGTGCAGTATCAACAGTATCCGTTCGTCCAGGGCGGCTACGCGCCCTATCGGCTGACGATCGCTCAGCCACACGACCGCGTCACCGACGAGACGGCGCCGATGACTCCGCTCGACCCCGGGAACCCCGTGTGGCATCAGCCGAATGCAATCGATGCGCGGGACTGGGACGGATGGGTGCAGGAACGAGGGTTGTACTTCGCCCACGATTGGGATTCCACATATGCGCCGGTCCTCGAAACGCATGATCCGGGCATGCCGTCGCTCGAAGGCGGCCTCCTCGTCGCGCCGCTTGGACGCGGCACCTACATCTACACCGGGCTGAGCTTCTTCCGTGAGCTGCCGGCTGGCGTGGTGGGGGCGTACCGACTCTTCGCCAATCTCCTGGGTCTGAAACAGAGCCATGTTCCGTAACGTCAACGGCGTGGTACGTGGTATGTGGTACGTTTTGCTCGATCGTTACCATCGTTCCCGTCGGCCCGCTCCGAGCCTGCGGGTACCACGCACCACGCACCACGCCTTACCATTCTTGTCGGCGCTCCTGATGCTGGCCGCTCTGAGTTGTGGGTCAGGAGGTAAGACTCCCCTCGTCATCTACACGCCCCACGGCCGCGACCTGCTGACGCTCCTCAAGACCCGCTACGAACAACTGCATCCTGAAGTCGACCTGCGCTGGCTCGACATGGGTTCGCAAGAGGTGTACGACCGGGTCCGCTCGGAGCGCGCCAATCCGCAAGGAGACGTCTGGTTCGGCGGTCCGGCGACCATCTTCGCCCTGGGAGCGGCGGATTCCCTGTTGGAGCCGTTTCGGCCATCGTGGGCCGAGGCCGTCGCACCGGCCGGGAGAGGACCAGGCGACCTGTATTTCTCCGCCTACGAGACTCCCGCGGTCCTCGTATACGCCGAGCAGGCGGTCCGGCCCGAGGACGCACCCCAAGATTGGGACGACCTGCTCGATCCGAAGTGGAAGGGCAAGGTGCTGATTCGCGATCCCATTGCCTCCGGAACGATGCGGGCCGTGTGGGGGATGCTGATCGAACGCAGCATCAGGCAGACTGGCGATACGGCGGCCGGCTGGGCCTGGTTGCGTCGCCTCGACGCCCAGACGAAGGAATACGTGCTCAACGGCCCGCTGCTGGATCAGAAAATCGTGCGCCAGGAAGGGTTGGTCACGATCTGGGACCTGCCCGACATCCAGCTCAACAAACGCGACGGATTGCCGTTGGGCTATCTGTTCCCGAGGAGTGGAACGCCCAACATCGAGGACGCCATCGGGGTGATTCGGCGCGCTCCCCACGCCGCCCAGGCGCGCGCGTTCATCGAGTGGGTGGGCAGTCCCGCGGTGCAGCTGCTCACGGCACGTGAGGTGTACCGTCTGCCGGCGCGCACCGACCTTCCCGCCGATTCGTTGCCGGAATGGGCACGTGACGTGCGGGCCCGCATGATCATCGCCGATATGGATTGGGCCCTGCTCGCGCGGCACGGCGCCGAGTGGATGCGCTACTGGGATGAGCATGTGCGAGGGAAGGGGAAAGCGGCTGGGGGGACGAGTGGGCGTTGATGCTGCGGCGTCCTTCCTCTCTCTCGAAGATCTTCGCATCCGTTTCAGTCCTACCGTCACCATCGGCCCGATCTCGCTCGCCATTCCGCGCGGCGAAATCCTCGCGTTGCTCGGACCCTCGGGGAGCGGCAAGACGACGTTGCTGCGGCTACTGGCGGGCTTCGAGCGCGCCGATGCCGGTCGGGTGGTGATCGAGGGGGAAGACGTCACCCCTCTGGCGCCCGCTCGGCGCAGGGTCGGGATGGTGTTTCAGCACTACGCGCTCTTTCCACACCTGGACGTCGGGGCAAATGTCGCTTTCGGACTCGAGGGGAAGGGGGAAGGGGGAAGAGGGAAGGGTGAGGCCGTTTCGGCGGCCCTCACGCTCGTCGATCTTGCCGGATACGAGCGGCGCAAGGTACAGGAGTTGTCCGGCGGTCAGCAGCAACGTGTCGCGCTAGCCCGGGCGCTTGCGCCGGCGCCGAGGGTGCTGCTGCTCGATGAGCCGCTGTCGAACCTCGATCCCAGCCTGCGCGAGCGCACGCGCAGGGAGCTGCGCCAGCTGATCAAGCGCGTCGGCATTACCGCCGTGTTCGTCACGCACGAGCAGGAAGAAGCGTTCGACCTGGGTGACCGGATTGCCGTGCTGAACGCCGGGCGGCTGGAGCAAGTCGGCACCGCCGAAGACCTCTATGAGCGCCCCACCAGTCTGTTCGTTGGCACATTCGTC